>JBBQVY010000180.1:0-10258 GCA_038211085.1 Chitinophagales bacterium
AAAATCCCCTCCCCAATAGTTGTAGTCTTGTTTTTATTATTAGGCTTACTGATCTAGGTTAAGATAATAATTGTTGTGAATGATCTCCATTCTGGCTTTTTCTGGAATTAAATACTGAATAGATTTCTTTGTTTTAATGAGCTTGCGGATAAAAGAAGCAGAAATATCAAGTAAAGGGCCGCTCAATATTTCAATATCTCCAGCATATTTATTTATGACTTCATGTGCCGGTCGGGTATAAACCCACATTTTATAATTGGCTAAAAGTTTTTCAAAGTTTTTCCATTTATCAATATTTTGAAAACTATCCGAACCTATTATAATAGAGAAAGTGTGTTGTGGATATTTTTCATTCAGGTACGTCAGGCTATCTATGGTGTAAGATGGTTTGGGCAATTTAAATTCAATATCGGAGGCTTTAAGTTTTGGATTGTCATCTATTGCTAGTGTTACCAAATGAAGACGATGGTATTCATTTAAGAGAGTTTTGGATACCTTAAGAGGATTATGAGGAGATACAACTAACCAAACCTGGTCTACATTAGTATAATTAGCAATATAGTTTGCTATAATTAAATGGCCCACATGTACCGGGTTAAAAGACCCAAAGAACAATCCAACTTTCATAATATCTAAATTTCCTCAACCAAGATGTTTTCAGCTTCATTTAAGCGCAGACTTAGGCAATATCCAGCCACGGAAATTGAAATTGGGTCTCCTAAGGGGGCCATCTGTTCCACTTTTACTCTTTCTCCCGGTACACAACCCATTTCCATTAATTTAATGTAAATATCATCAACACTAAATGAATGAATGATTGCAGACTTTCCAACCTTAATCTCCGATAATTTTTTCATATTATTTTTTCCGAAACACAAAACTATTGGCATTAACCCAGCTTTTGTTACGAATTTTGGAAGTAAAAACAAATGGGGAAAGTGAATTTTTCTAATGCTGACACAAACTATAGAGTGAGAGATAAGAAAAAGATAACGCACTTAATCAAAGAGCTCTTTAATATAGAAAGTCAAGGTTTGAAAAGTATAAACTATATTATTTGTACCGATGAATATTTATTAGACATCAATAAACAATTTTTGCACCACGACTTTTATACTGACATTATAACCTTTGATTTAAGTGATATACTTGATCAAACTATGGGTGAAATATATATTAGCATTGACAGAGTCAAAGATAATGCTACCACTCTGAACGTTGAGGAGCAGATAGAATTGCTGAGGGTAATCATTCATGGGGCACTGCATCTTTGTGGTTACAGGGATAAAAGGAAAAGTGAAATAACAATTATGAGGGAAAAAGAAGATTATTATTTGAGTTTATTCGGGAAACATTTTGATTCTCATGATCAGATTTAAGTTCCACGTGAAACATTGGTTTGCTATTTTAATTTTATTGCCATCGGTTTGCTTTTCGCAACATTTTAGTACCACTACTTTTGAAGTTAAACCCTTTCCTAAATTACCAGGAAAGGATAATAGTATATTGGCAGTACTACAATCAAATCCAGCTTTTATAAATCTTGACGAAGAAAAAAAAGATTGGTTTTACTGGACGAACATAATTAGATTAAAACCTAGATTTTTTTATGACAGCATTGTTGAGCCAATATTAAATACATATCCCAGCATTCAAAGTAATTACTGCAAAAGCCTGAAAAAAGATCTTTACAATACTCAGGCTTTGACTGTCTTAATTCCGAGTGATAAACTCCTAATGATTTCACAAAATCATGCAAGTGATTTGTTGATTCATAAAAAATCTCCATCTCACAATTCTACTAATGGTGAAACATTTCAGCAACGAATGTTGAAAAATGAGGTTAACAGGTGTGCTGCTGAAAATATTAGTTATGGCCCTCCCTATTCAGTTATGGCACTCGTATTACTTTTGATTGATGAGGGTTTACCTGATGTAGGACACAGAAAAAACCTTCTTTCTCCTCAATATTCGGAAATGGGTGTTGGTATTTCAAAATATCCAGGTAATCTTATTTTAGTAGTACAAGATTTTGCTTGCCCACAGGCTTTATAGTTCCACGTGGAACATTATTATCTTTTAAGTAGCTCACCTCACAAACTATCTTTGCTAAAAGCAGAAAATCGATGTTTAATAATTATGATGTTATAGTTGTTGGAGCTGGACACGCAGGATGCGAGGCAGCAGCAGCAGCTGCAAATCTTGGGAGCAAGGTTTTATTAGTTACTATGAATATGCAAACCATTGCTCAAATGAGTTGCAACCCGGCAATGGGTGGCATTGCTAAAGGACAAATAGTTAGAGAAATTGATGCTTTGGGCGGTTACAGTGGAATTGTGACAGATAAAAGCATGATCCAGTTTAGGATGCTAAATAGGAGTAAAGGACCTGCCATGTGGAGTCCGCGGGCCCAAAGTGATAGAATGCTGTTTGCTGCTACATGGAGGGAAATGCTGGAAAATACACCAAACGTAGATTTCTACCAGGATACTGTACAATCGATCATTATTAAAAATGGTGAAGCTTGCGGAGTTGTAACAGGACTTGGACATGAAATAGTTTCAAAATCTGTAGTTGTAACAAGTGGCACTTTCCTAAACGGAGTTATACATATAGGTGAGAAGAGGTTTGGTGGTGGACGAATGGCAGAAAAAGCCTCAATAGGAATAACTGAGCAATTGATTGCCCTGGGCTTTGAGAGCGACCGGTTAAAAACAGGAACACCTCCAAGAGTTGACGGTCGTAGTCTAGATTACTCAAAAATGGAAGAACAGAAAGGAGACGATGAAATTGTTGGTTTCTCCTATCTTAATATCAAGAAGATAAAGCCAGTAGAACAAAAGAGTTGTTTCATTACCTATACCAATACCGAAGTTCATGAAATGCTAAAAACAGGGTTTGACAGGAGTCCTATGTACCAGGGTAGAATAGAAGGGGTAGGGCCACGGTACTGTCCAAGTATTGAAGATAAAATAAACCGGTTTGCTGATAGAGATCGTCACCAACTTTTTGTAGAGCCCGAAGGTTTTAATACCATAGAAATATATGTAAATGGATTTTCAACATCGTTGCCGGAACAAGTGCAGCACGATGCTTTAAAGCTGGTTTCAGGGTTTGAGAATTGTAAAATGTTTAGACCAGGGTATGCCATTGAATATGATTTTTTTCCACCTACTCAGCTTAAATATTCACTGGAAACAAAAGAAATTGAAAACCTGTTTTTTGCAGGGCAAATTAATGGTACTACAGGATATGAAGAAGCTGCCTGCCAGGGATTAATGGCAGGGATTAATGCCCATCAAAAAGCAGCTAATTTACCTGAGTTTATTTTAAAGAGGAGTGAAGCATATATAGGTGTATTGATTGACGATTTGATTAGTAAAGGCACCGAAGAACCTTATCGCATGTTTACCAGCAGAGCTGAATACAGAACTTTATTGAGGCAGGATAATGCTGACCTTAGATTGACGGAAAAAAGTTTTAGACTTGGTCTTGCAACGCAGGAAAGAATGCAACAAGTTGTTGAAAAAAAGCAGTCTGTTGAACAAATTAAGGAGACGATTAAAACCTATTCGCTGGAACCCGAGGAAATAAATCCTTATTTACAGCAAATTAATTCTGCACCTATTTTGCAAAAACAAAAGGTGTCGCAAGTCTTACTTCGCCCAAATGTTAGCCTGAAAGATATTATTCAGGCTTCTAAGGGTGTGGCAGATTTAATTCATTCATCATTAAGTGAGGCAGTTGAACAGGCAGAGATACAGATTAAATATGAAGTGTACATTAACAAGGAAAAGGACCTTGTTGAAAAGATGAGCCAATTAGAAGACCTAATTATACCTGATGCTTTTACCTACGATAAAATAAATTCTTTGTCAAATGAGGCCAGGCAAAAATTTATTAAAATTAAACCGAGAACACTCGGACAGGCAAGTAGAATTAGTGGAGTAAACCCAAGTGATGTACAAATTTTGATGGTTTACATGGGAAGATGATTTCTTCAAATCATCTTCTCTGTTTAAACTTTCTTTTAAACCCACTCTTTCGTGCGGAAGGATCGTAAGCCGGTGTTTCTCCAAAACTATCGGGTACTTTTGATTTGGGAACTGCATATCCCAGCAATTGTTCAATTGACAAAAATTTTCCCTGTTCCTTTTCATTAACTAAAGTGTATGCAGTTCCATCTGATTGTGCCCTGGCCGTGCGCCCAATTCTATGCACGTAATCTTCTCCATCATTTGGAACTTCATAATTTATAACAAGGTCGATATTATCTATATCAATGCCACGGGATAAAATATCAGTTGCAACCAATATTTTTAGTCTGCCATTTATAAAAGCTGATAAAACCTCTTCCCGCTTGCTTTGCTCAAGGTCGGAATGTATTTCTTCAATAGAAAATCCAGCCCGCTTCAACTCTCTGTTAAGCTCTTTAACCGTGTGCTTTTTAGAACAAAATATTAGCACACTTTGAAAGTCAGCGGATTTTAGAAGATACTTAATCAATTCATTTTTCTGACTATCGTACACTACGTAAGCCTCCTGTTTAATTTTTTCAGGGGGCTTGGAAATAGAAATATTTATCTCAGCAGGATTTGTAAGAATTTTACGGGCAAGGTCTCTTATACGACCAGGCATGGTTGCAGAAAATAACAGGTTTTGTCTTTTAGAGGGAAGGAACGAAATGATCTTCATTATATCATCATTAAACCCCATGTCCAACATTCGGTCAGCTTCATCCAGAACCAGGTATTGTAATTCTTTGAACTTAACATAACCCATTGCCAGGTGCCCAATCATACGGCCGGGTGTACAGATAACTATATCTGCACCTTTGGATAATGCTTGTCTTTCCTGGCTGAATGAGGCACCATCTCCACCACCATAAACAGCTATTGAACTTACAGAAGTAAAGTAGGACAATCCTTCAAGGTTCTGAGCTATTTGTATGGCCAACTCCCTTGTTGGAACGATTATTAAAGCGTTTATGTGATCATTATGTGCTTGTGGAGATGTAATAATATTATTAATCAACGGTAGTAAAAATGCTGCTGTTTTACCCGTGCCTGTCTGGGCAGAGGCAATAACATCTTTACCCTGCAAAACCAAGGGTATTACTTGTTCCTGAACAGGCGTTGCCTCCTCATAATTATTTGAATCTATACCTTCTAATAATCTTTCATCAAAACCAAAATCTTTAAAAGTCACTATGCTAACTACTTTAATAAATAAAAGATGTAAAGATAGCTTATAACAAGTCTTTGGATTTCATTTGGATTTGTTATTAGTAGTTATAAAAAATAAAAATAGTAAAAGTTCTGCTCAAAGAATTAGAGGTGTGTGGCCTGATTCTTATATAAACTGATGTAAAACAACAAGAAAATGAAACCTGTAATCATCAAACTAAACTTAATTGGAACAACAGTACATGTTAATACCAGCAATATTCTTTATTACTACGCCAAACAAAAAGATACCGGTGAAGTAGTAACAGAATTATTTTTTACCGAAAAGTTTGGTTTAGAGGTTTTAGAAACCCCTGCCGAAATTGACGGATTAATAAACTCAAATTCAATTTAAAATTATATTATTTATTTATTTAATATAAATTAAGCTTTATGGAATCCACAAACAATTCTAAAAAGGTTGACCCTTCCATATCTCATGACGGCAAAGCGCCTGAAGATCCGAGCAACACCAGCCATATAGGGCAAAGAGTTGAACAGGAAATTATCAGCAAAAAAGAAGGGATCACCTTACAGAGCAGCGAATGGGAACACATAGGTGATGAAAATGAAAAGCAATCATAAAAAATCCAATCCGGAATAACAAAAAGCAAGGTTAATTGGATAATACCATTTAATTATCCAATTAATCCTGCCTTTCTGCTAATATCCATCATACGATCCATTGGCTTTTTAGCGGCTAGTCTTAAATCTTCATCCATAATAATTTCAGGAACTTCATACTTCATACACAAATACAATTTCTCAAGTGTATTTAGTTTCATATAAGGGCAATCATTACAAGCACAGGAGTTATTGGGTGGGGCCGGGATAAAAGTTTTACCGGGAGAATCCTTTTGCATCTGGTGGAGGATACCAGTTTCCGTAGCAACAATATATTCGCTGGCATTATCAACTGCTGAATATTTTAGAAGCTGTGTGGTACTTCCAATAAAGTCGGCAACACGTAAAACAGCTTCCTCACATTCCGGGTGTGCAATAACTTTTGCATTTGGGTGCCTTACTTTAAGCTTAGTAATCTTCTCAAGGCTAAATATTTCGTGAACCATACAGGCACCATTCCATAATAGCATGTTTCTTCCCGTTTTTTTGTTTAGGTACCCTCCCAAGTTTTTATCAGGAGCAAAAATTATTTTTTGTGCTAAAGGCAGGCTTTCAATAATCTTTTCTGCGTTACTGCTGGTGCAAATTATATCGCTCAATGCTTTTATCTCTGCTGTGCAATTAATGTAGCTAATGACCACATGATCAAGGTGTCTGTCTTTAAAGGCTTTAAAGAGGTCCGCAGGGGCACTGTCGGCCAATGAACAACCTGCCTTTAAGTCGGGTAGCACTACCTTTTTTATAGGGTTTAAAATTTTGGCTGTTTCAGCCATAAAGTGAACACCCGCAAAAACAATCATATCTGCATCCGTACTTTGGGCTTTTTGAGCCAGTCCCAAACTGTCACCCAAAAAATCAGCCACGTCCTGGATATCCGGCTCCTGGTAAAAGTGTGCAAGTATTATTGCATTCTTTTCTTTCTTCAATCTTTCTATCTCCGCAAACAAATCAAGATGTACATCAATGTCAACATCAAGAAACCCTTTTTCTTCCATAAAATTTTTTGCGGTGGCTATGTTCATAACTACTGTATTATTATTATAGATTCTATTTATTATATAAAAACCCTATTACTATTACGGCTGTGAATAGCGGGATAACTTTAAATATTATTATTTGCAAATTTAACTCAACCTGCTTTATTAACCTTAGTTAACACTTCATTCACACAGTACGTATCAATATGTACGCAGATTAAGCAAGGTTTTACACACATGGGGATTACGTAACTGCTGTAAAAGAAATTCGGCTAAACCTGAAAAGTGCGTGTTGATATGGTTGGGATAAACTAACGTTTATTAACCGGATTAAAGTTTACAAACACTATCGTATTTATTTCATATCATACTATCCACGGTTAAGGATTACACTTTTTGGGCTTATCCACAGCTTTCTAGGGTTTTAAACATAGGGCTGTTAATTGTGTAAAAACATGGAAAATTTTTGCAAAAATTTCATTCCTTTACCGGCTCAGTTTTGAACATTAACGATCTTCTGAAAATTAGCATTCATCAGGGTTTGAAGGGTTATCCACAATTTGTTCAAACCATATATTCCCCTATTTTTGCCATCCACTTTTAAAAGCTATATAATAATTATGTCGGTTATTCAAAAAATCAGGGAGAAATATGCAGCGGTAGTTATCGCGATTATTGCCCTTAGTTTGGTTGGTTTTATATTAATGGATGCATTTGTTGGAAGAAGTCGGGGAGCAGGTACCAATACAACGATTGGTAAAGTAAACGGAGAGAAAATAGAAAGAAATGATTTTGAGAAAAAGCTTGCTATGCAGCAACAAATGTATGCAAGCCAGGGAGCACAACGCGACCAGTTGATTGGAAACGTTTGGGAGCAAAGTGTAGACGATATTGTAATGAACCAGGAATATAAAAAACTAGGTTTACAATTTACTGCCAAAGAATTGAATGATCTGCTTTTTGGACCGAACGCCCCACAGTGGTTAAAGAACGAATTTACCGACAAAGCTACCGGCCAGTTTAAAGTAAATGATGCCAAGCAATATTTTGCCCAGATGAAGAAGCAGAAGGATAATTCTAACCTTGAAATGTTTAACGAGGCATATATAAAGCCAACCATCAGCCAGGCACTTCGTGAAAAATATATGGCTCTTTTAAATCAAACTATATATGTACCCAAGTGGATGTCGGAAAAATCTTTAGCTGATCAAAATGCTATTGCAGGTTTTTCTTACGTAGCGGTTCCGTATACTTCTATATCAGACAGTACTATTAAGATTAGTGATGATGATATTAAATCCTATGTTGATAAGCATAAAGAAGAGTTTAAGCAGGATGAAGAGGTACGTAGTATATCTTATGTATCATTCAATGCTTTTCCAAATAACCAGGATAGTACCACTGTTTACAACCAGGTTAACAATATGAAATCAGAATTTGCTACGGCAGCTGATCAACAAAATTACCTGACCAGGGTTTCGAGCGAAACTCCTTATTTGGATGCATACGTATTGGGTTCAAAAATTATGGTGCCCAATGCAGATAGTATTAAGATGCTGGTTGATGGACAAGTGTATGGTCCTTACCTTGACAGTAAGAATTACACCATTGCAAAAATGATTGGCCGCAGAACCATCCCTGACAGTGCTAAAGTTCGTCACATTTTAATTAAGACTTCAGAAAACGGCCAGCCCGTTTTAGCTGATAGTATTGCAAAACTTAAAATTGATAGTATTGCAAACGCAATAAAGTCAGGAACTGATTTTAATTCAATGGTTATAAAATATAGCGATGACCAGGGCAGTAAAACAACTGGTGGAGAATATACTTTTCCCAGTTCTCAATTTTCAAGTATAAGTAAAGAATTTGCTGAGACAGCATTTTACGGAAACGTAGGGGACAAGAAAGTAGTGAAAGTTGAAAACCCAACTTATGCTGGTTATCATTACATAGAAGTATTAGATCATAAAAATCCGGGTGTTGGTTATAAAGTGGCTTACTTAAGCAAGACAATTGATGCAAGCCAGGAAACAATTAATACAGCCAACAACGCTGCTGCTCAATTTAGTGCTGCAAGCAGAAATCAAAAACAGTTTGAACAGAATGCAGCAAAAGAAAAAATTCAACCACTTACAGCAATTGATATTAAGCCAAATGATTTTACAATACCTTCTTTGGGCGAGAGCCGCCAGTTTGTACGTTGGGTATACGACAATAAAGTAGGTGATGTAAGTGAGCCTTACGAAATTGGTGATACCTACGTGGTTGCACTAATAACCAGCGCTCAGCAAAAAGGTATCATGGGTGTTGCAAAAGCCCGTCAAACAGCAGAACAGTTTATTCGTAATGAGAAAAAAGCACAACAGATAATTTCAGCCAAGTTTAAAGGCGGCGCTACTATAGAAGCAATAGCACAGGGTGCTGGCGAACAGGTTTTACATGCAGACAGTGTAAGCTTTGCACAGCCTTTCATTCCAAATGTGGGTAACGAGCCAAAAATTACGGGTGTAGCTTTCAACAAAAGCCTGCAGGGTAAAATAAGCGAGCCAATTGCAGGTAACACCGGTGTTTTTGTAATAAAGGCGGAGCGTGTATCGGCAGTTGCCGGTGCCATACCAAATGCTGAGGAATTACGTAAGCAAATGGTAATGCAGTTAAAACAAATGGGTGGTTTCCGTAGTATGGAAGCACTTAAAAAAGCAGCTGACATTACAGACAACAGGGCAGATTTTTATTAATAGGTGTATTGTTTATAGAAGTGGAGCAACCCTGCCAATTGGTGGGGTTGTTTGTTTTAATTCTCTGATCACTTCAACCTAAAAAAACAATTATTGCACCGATAGGTATCACTGAAAAAGGCTTCGTTAATACCCAATCTCGAAAATTCAGCGGGAACTTACCATTTGCCGAACGCTGTAACTTTGTTGTTGTTTAAATAAGAGTAGATAATATTATGGAGAATGTAATTATAAATAAAGTTGCTGAGAGTGCCCTCACTAGTCTTGACCTGGAAGCGTATTACCCCAAGGGAGAAATTGCAGTGTTTGACATGAAGGACCATTTGTTTATGGAGCTTATATTAAAAGAGAAAGATTTCAGGTCAACCCTCACCACATTGGATTGGGAACAATATCGTGGTAAGAATGTTGCCCTTACTTGTTCTGCCGATGCCATTATACCCGTGTGGGCTTATATGTTAGTAGCAACCAGCCTGCAACCCGTAGCTAAGTCAATTGTTTTTGGTGATGAAAAAACATTAATGAATACCCTCTTCATCAAAAATCTTTCAACCATAAAAGGTGAAGATTATACTGACAAACGCGTAGTAGTAAAAGGCTGTGGCGATCAGCCCATCCCCGAGGCAGCTTATGTTGAAATTACCAGTAAGCTGAGGCCATTTGTAAAAAGCATTATGTATGGCGAGCCCTGCAG
>JBBQVY010000181.1:0-10186 GCA_038211085.1 Chitinophagales bacterium
AAACTGCCGGTAATCTTTACCAGCTTCTTTATAAATACATCGCGGCGTAACGGCTTGTGTGTATACTCGTCGTAAAGGTTTATAATTTACTGGTCCATGGGTAAATTTTTAATTGCTTTAAATCTAAATAAAACTTTTTGACAGATGAATTTTAATAGGTGCAGCGCTAAGGAATATATGTGAAAGATTTGCTATGGCTTGATAATTGAATTATTCATAAAAATTTAATTATGAGATACACTAATTTTTTGTTGGTGGTTTTGGCTGTAGGCTTATTTTCTTCGTGTAAGCAAAATGAAGACTATGTTGATTTAAATACCGGTAAAACCATTACTGTAAAAACTGACCCTGAAACGGGTTATATTATTAATGCAGAAACCAATAAACCGGTTTACCTGTATGTAAACAATTCGAATGGTGATACTTTATACGGACGTACCGGTAAGGTTATTAATAAGAAAGTAGTAAGGGTAGGCGACAGTCGTTATGAATACAAAGATGATGGATCTTATACTTATACAAATGGTAGTTACGTTAAAAAAGTAGACAGTGATGGGGATGTAAAAATTACCGACGGAGATTATAAGAAAAAGATTGATGACGATGGCAGCTATAAAATAAAGGATGGCGATTATAAGAAGAAAGTAGATGAAGATGGTAACATAAAAATTAAGGACGGAGATAAAAAGATCAAGATCAAAAAGGATTAAGGTTATATTCTTTCCTTATCCCTATAAAACAGAAATTGTAAAAAGAGAGGTTGCCATTATGCAGCCTCTCTTTTTAGTTAATGGTAAGGAGGTCCGAAGTTTCTATTTGTAATGCTTGTTTGTTTGAAATGCGGCTTTGTTTTAAAAATCTTGAATTCAACAAGACTGAGGAAACGGTTAGACCAGCAATAAAGCCTATCCATATACCTGTTGCCCCCATTTTATTTACAAAGGCAAGGTAATATCCCAGCGGAATACCTATGACCCAATAAGCAATAGCAACTAATATGGTGGGGATTTTTACATCCCGCATGCCTCGTAACAAGCCCACACCAATGGCCTGTGTAGCATCAGATATTTGAAAGAAAGCCCCGTACACCAAAAGTGTTGTTGAGATAGCTGCCACACCGGCATCTGTTGTAAACATATATGGAAGCTGGTGTTGCAGTAAAATAAAGATCAATGCACATACAGAACCATAAATCAACCCGGTTACAATGGTGTTCTTTCCTATTATTTGCATCATCAATGTATCTTTTCTGCCGTAGGCATTTGCTACCCTTATTGATGCAGCAAGCGACAAACCCATGGAAGCCATAAAGGTTGTTGAGGCCATATTTAATGCAATCTGGTGTGCCGCCTGCGAGGTAGCACCCAACCAACCAATCATAATGCCCGATACCGAAAAAGCAGCAGACTCCATACCATATTGCATACTGCTTGGAATGCCGATATGCAACAGTTCTTTTATGGTTTTTCCGCTTACTTTCCACGCAGCATTTTTTATGGCCAGGTATGGTTTGTAAATTTTGTGTCTGAAAATTATCGTCACTAAAATGGTAGCTATGATGAGACGTGTGATTAGGGTAGCAATGCCGGTACCAAATAACTCAAGCCTTGGAGCGCCCCAGTTGCCGTAAATAAAAATCCAGTTTAAAAATGCATTTAAGGGAAGTGAAGAGAGAGATAAGATCATGGCTGTTTTCGTAATCTCCAGTCCGTCACTAAATTGTTTTGCAGCAGTGAAAATCATCATGGGTATTAACGACCAGGCCATTATTTTATAATAGGGGAGGGCAAACGAGACCACAATATCTTCCTGCCCTAAATGCCATAGCAGGCCCGAGGTGCTTATAATAAGCGCAACCAATACAATTGAAGAAACCAAACTCATTAAAAATCCGTTGAACAAAATTTTGGAAGCCTCGTGATCATCCCTTCTTCCGTTAGCCATAGCAACCAGCGGAGAGATAGCCATCATCATTCCCAACCCCAAAACCATAGGGATAGCCAGTACATTTATTACCAGGGAAGATGCTGCAAGTTGCCGGTAATCAATCGGACCAATCATAGCGCTGTCAACCAGCCCCAAAGCCATTTGTGAAATATTGCTAATGATTAAAGGGATGGCAATTTTTAACGTCTTTGAAAGTTCTTTCAACATGAGGCAACAAATCTAAACGAAATCAATTGTAGAGGAGAAAGTCGGGAAGTGGTATTGAAAGAAGAAAAATGTAAACCTCATGTCTTTTCTTTAATAAGATAGGGGCGGCTTTCCGGCCTCGTTTGTAAGTATTAGTATGATGACTTTTTCCGGCAGGGCGAAAACATTACCTGGAAAGAAGGTTCCGGCAATACTTCTTATAAAATAGAAGAGGGGCTGTAGCACAAACTAAAAGGGCTGACGCACTCCTTTATGTGTCCACGAAATTTCAGCAACCAGTTCTGAGAAGTCTATTAGTTGCACTATTTGTTCCAGGTATTGTGCATCAGTATCATCAAAATTGTTTAGCTCGGTACTGTCAACATCCAAAACACCTAAAACTTCTTCATCACGCATGATAGGTACCACAATCTCCGATCTGGAGGCACTGCTGCAAGCTATGTGTCCAGGAAATTTGTCAACATCATCAACTATTAAAGTTTCTTCATTTGCCCAACTGGTACCACAAACACCCCGGCCTTTGCTGATGCGTGTACAGGCAACGGGTCCCTGGAAGGGCCCCAAAATAAGTTCGTATTTCTTAACCAGGTAAAAGCCAACCCAAAGCCAGCCAAACTGTTCTTTTAAAGCCGCACTTACATTAGCCAGGTTGGCAACCAGGTCATCTTCGCCGGTAAGTAGTCCTTTTATTTGTTGAATGAGGGATTGATATTGTTCTTCTTTTGTTCCGTTGATAATGATCAGGTCTTCAGCCATACTTATTGTTTTTAGGGTTTACGAAGTTAATGATGTTTACATCTAATAAAAGTGTGTTTGCTTAATGTATGCTTAAAAAGCAAGTCATAATACCTGGTGGTGTACTAATTGCATAAGTATTAAACACCATCTTCAAAATTTCAACCATTATGTATGCAAAACAATAACGAAGAAACCAGTAACAAGTCAGAAACAACCAGGAACCCCGATGACTGGACCACCGGCAGTGAACCTATAAGTCCTGATCAGAAATCTTACCTACAACATGTACAGGATGAACCTGTTAAAAGTTCATTATCAAACGCCACGGCATTTAATATGATTGATGCTGCAAACAAAAACAAGGAGCCTGCAACCAGTACAGAAGCAAACAAGGAAAACAAGGCACCTGCAGATTGGGTTACCGGTAGCGAAGAAATGACCGATGCCCAACGATCGTACCTGAAAAGTCTTGCAGATGAAGCTGGTGAAGAAGTTGATGAAACCCAATCTAAAGCAACTGCATCTGAGCAAATTGAGGAGTTGCAGCGTAAAAAAGGCAAAGCGTAAATGGTGGATTTCTTCCGGCAAATAAGCTTGTTTCCAAATTAACCATGTAAGCTTATAAACTTTGAATACTTCTAGCTATTACCCCCCGTTGAGATTAGATTTTTTTATGGACGGTATTTTGTTAGCTTTACCGGAATCGTTAATACAAAAAATTATAATATGTTACCTGAGCAAATTGCTAAGTTTATTGAAACCGAACAGTTGAACCACCCCTCTGTAAAAATTGAATTTAAAAAACGTAATACAATCATAGGTTTATTTGTGAAGCTGAATGACTACGATGAATTGAAGAATAAAAACTTTTGGAGACTGGTTACCGAAACCAACCTGGAGCAATGGCACAAAACAAATGATATAAATGAGGCAAAACTTTTTAATGGCAGCGAGTTTACCCGATTGTCTATTGTAAAAAAGAAAGTAGGTTTATAAATTCTCTATTTAGACATTAGTATCTCTTTGGGTGGTCGGACGATTATATTACCTCAGAAATTGGGAAGTACAAATATCTCGTTCTCTCCTTTCAATTTATGTTTAAATCTGTCAAAGCTGCCCTGGCTTAAAACCGGGGCAGCTTTATTTTTTTTTGAAAACAAGAAGTACAACCGTAAAACATTTACCCTTCAATTGTATAACCGATCGGCTTAAAGGTAAAGTTGTTGGAAAGGCCTGCCGAGCAGGAAGTCATACCCACAATCAGGTCCATACTTGCTTCAATTACCACGTAGTCGCCGGCTTTACTTAGTGGAGGCAATACAGATACCTTTCCGGTTGTGCCGTCAACGGGAACATTCATAAAAATATTAAAACAGGTAGGTATATCATCTGGCTGTATGCCATAATCTTTTAAAGCTTCGCGAAGGTTTCCAAAACATCCGCGATGGGGCTCGGTATGACCATAAATAATCCTGAACATTTCTGCACTGCAAGGGGTCAATAAAAAATCGTGTTTGCCTACAGTATCTTCCACCATGGTAAACATAACATTACTTCGGTTGGAGTAAAATTTATGTCCCTTTGTTAAATAGATGGTTTCTGCATAATCAATAGTCCGCCCATTCGAAAGGTATTCCAGTTTGTCGTGCAGGTTGTAACAAATAAAATCTGATACCTGCTCCCCTTCAATATCAATAACTTTTAAACGCTGGCCTTTCTTAAGTATAAAGGCTACTCCACTTTGAGGAGGAATAATATTAAGCTCGTTCATGTTTTATTTTTAACGGGCAAGCCCACGATGCATTATACTCCTGACCGCTATATTGATACACTTCAGAGTGTTGGCCAAAATCTTTCAACATAGGGTTTATTGATCCTGACAAGTCAATATCGCGTTTACGTACTACATGTTGCAAATGACGGTATTTACCTGTTTGCCTTAACTCTTCAAATTGTTTGTGGGGATTAAAAACAATTGCCGGGTTTTTAAACTGACGTGCTTGCCTGCTACTATTTGGGTGCAGGCCTATGATGAAAAAAGCTTCTTCTTTCAGGCTAAAACTAAAGTCAGGTGAAGATGGATCACTCTGTACTCGTTTATCGTAACCATAGCGCTGCGCATCCAGGTCTGATAATGATTGCAATCGTTGCCACATAAATTTTTCGAACATGGCTTCAGTTAATTGTTGAGGTTGTTTAAATATAATGGCTGCACTATGATAAAGTTGCCGGGAGTTGCGGTATTCATCTACAAATGCATACAAAAAATTGAGGATGGCTGTATCAGTAAATGGGCAGGCCATATGATCGGCAACCATTGCATTCAATTGTTGTTTTGCAAGGGCTGCTTTGGCTGCTACACAGGCAAAACCTTTGTTGCCAATGTATGTTTTGTATTCATTAACAAGTTCATCATTGTAGGTCATAATACTTTCTTTCTAATACAGTCCATACTAAAAAAATATGCCTACACATGGGATAATTCTAAATAACAACCGCGCTTATGGCTTACAGGAACTTATGTTTAGTAATAGCACTGAACCCTAAGATGTTGAATGCACCAGAATATTTCAGCCATGTATAAAATGCCCCAAAATGGTCATATTTTCCCTCAAATTCTAAAATCTTCAGATATAAAAAACAAACGATCCTTAACAAAAAAACCCGGCTTTATGCCGGGCTTCAATTTTAAAAACAAATTTTAGTTGTTATCCTCATCCAAACTTTCATTGGCATCGCCTCCCAAACTATACAAATTATTCTCCTCGTCTTCTTCTCCAATTTCTTCCATTGCATCATCTTCATCCGTTCCTGATGTGTCCAGGTCAGAGCCACTTACATCAGTATCAAAACTTCCTTCGTTTAATAAGGTACCATCCTCATCCGCATCATCCAGGCCGGATATAGCCATTATTTCATCATCTTCATCAGTACCGGAAGCATCGGCGCTCCTGGTCAATAATCCCTGTTCCATGCGGCTTACATCGCCATCGCTTCCTGTTAGTTCAAGCGGCTCATCAATATCATCTTCTTCATCCTCATCATCTCCAAAAATACCTACACCTTCCTCATCGTCCGATGCAATGGTTACATCCTGCATTTCTTTTATTCTTGGTACATGAATATGTTCCTGGCCGGGTATTTCGCTAACGTCTGGAAGGTCCAATATCACTTCTTCGGGTTGCATTCTTGCTGTGTCGTGCTCATTATCCGGCAAGTCTGTATTCTTATTCTTTTTTGCATGTTTAATTGAATGGTTTTGCTCATTCAATGCTTCGTCTTCATTTGGTTGTGCTGTCATTGCGTATGATTTAAAAGGTTACCAGGTATTGCTGTTGCGTAAGTGGTTCTTCATAGTCATTGTAAAAAATAGGTTTTGTTTTTGCGTACTGTTCTGCTCTTGCAATTACAGCCTGCGATTGCAATAATGCATCAGCATAAGGCTCGTGGAGTTTTCGCATAGGTAGCTGACCGGCAAGAATTTCTGCATCCCATAAACCTGAATTATGCCATGGGTCATCTAAACGATCCCAATCTGGCCTGTCTATTATCGGGTATATACAGATGCCCCACAAAGGAATGCCTTTTTTAATAACTGCTGCACATTCCCTTCCAACAAAATCAATCCATTTGGGCCGGTCAATACCAGGGTGACTGGTTTCGGTTAAGGCAATTGGTTTGTTATAACGATTGTATGCTTCTTCTAAAGAGGCGCGAAGTGGTCGCCACCGGGGGTCTTCCTCTTCGTTAGCCCATGGAAGAAAGTTCCACGTTGGAACTACCCACTGGTTATTGTAGTAATAATTAAAACCTAAAATATCCACCAGGTCAGGACTGCCCCCGAGTTCAGGACATATATATCCCATTAGCATATCAACCGATTGATACTGGTAGTTATGCTGTAAGGCTGCTTCAATAATTTCTTCTTCAGTTGCAAAATTTGGGGGAACCATATTTACCAACGGCTCCGTAGTTAATACAATAACATTTGAATCCACTTCTTTCATGGCTTTTACCCCTTCAATAAAAGCTTTCACCAAACGGTATTTTACTTCCCAGCCCTGGCCCACACAATAAGGAGAAGTTCCCCGGGCATCGCCACCCAACCATGACAAAAAGCTTACTTCATTAATAGGGGTAACAACCAAAGTAGCATCCGGTAAATGCTTGCGGTAAAAATGGACAAACTCTTTACAAAGTGCTGCAAAGCGACGGGCAAACATAGGGTGCAATGGGGTTAGGTCATCAGGAAAACCAAAATGACAGATGTCCCATATTTGCTGAATTCCATTTGCTTTACCCACTTCAATCATGGTACGCACGGTGGACCAGTCGTATTGATAAGGCAGTTTTTCTATTTGGCTCCAACGTATGCCTTCGCGTACTGATTGTATATTGAATGGATGCAATAACTGGTAATCATGATTAATTAGTTGAAGATGACCCGTGACATTTGCAAGGTCTACCCGATTACCATAGGCATTTAATTTATCAGTACACTCATACCCGCCCATCCAGAAAGACTTGAAAGGATTTTCCAGCATATTTTATACAACATTTAGTAATGAACCATTCATTAAAATCATCATGCCAATGCAGGTAGATTCAAGATTAATTGGTATGCATAAGTTAAAACGTTGATAGTAACTGCATAGCAACATCCCGGCCACTGGTAAATGCTGCTTCCACTGTTCCTGTTTCGGTGCCCACATACAAGGCTTCACCGGCAAAGAATAAGGTGTTTTCAACAGGCATACTTAGCACTTTTTGTGCAGCAGTTGTATGTATCGTTGAGTAACTGTAGGCACCCAGCGTAAAAGGATCGGCGGTCCAGTTAAAAACTTTCCATTGCAATAAATGGGCTGCCAGTTTTTCTTTATTTGTGTTGAAGATGTGTTGCAATGATGCCATGGCTTGTTCAAAAATTATGGCATCATCAGAATGCCGCAGATCAAATGCCCGTGGACCTGCAAGCCAGCCGGTTAGCACGTTGTTTTCAATTGGGTTCTGCGTCCACCAGGTACCAATGTTTTGGTCAGAAAATAAAAAATCAATGTCTCTGTTATTATAGGGTTCCTGTAGCCAGAAAGGCTCTTTAAATTGTAATAAAATTTTTACTACCGATCCGAATCCCATTTGCAAGGCAGCTTCCTTTTTTTGTGGCAGTGCAGGGTTATATTCAATGAAAGCCTGGTCTTTTTCATTAGCTCTCCAAACGCCCAATGGCACAGTAATAATCGCTTTTGTGGCGGTATATTTTTGAAGGTTGACATCAATTACTTCCACGCTGTTTTGCAGGTAATTAATTTGTTTTACTATAGTTGATAATTGAAGTCTTCCACCGTTCTCTTGAAACTTTGTAAGTAAGTATTGTAGTAATGGATGGTACCCTGTTACGGGTCTGTATTGTTCTTCATCTTCGCTTTGCCATTCGGCTAAAAATGTTTGAGCACTTGCCAGGTTAGCATCGCCTGCATAATAACCTTCTATATAGCCAGTAAGCGTTTGGCGTACTTCAGCATTTTCATCCCCGGGAAATTCTCTCGCCAGGAAAGCTGCCATGCTCATATCCTCCTCTAAAGTCTTCAGCTTGTTTATCACCCTTTCCTGTTTCTCAAAATAATCTTCATCCTGTTGCCAGTCGCCATTTATTACCCGCCACATTTTTCCACCAATCTGTACTTTCTTCAAACCCGCCTCTTTCAATAATTTAAAAGTTAACTCAAGGTTGCCGTGTATAAATTCAGCCCCGGCTTCTGCAACGGTATTCCAATCTTCATATGGCAGGGTATGTATACGGCCTCCAATTCTATCCCTCGCTTCGAGTATACAAACACTTTCACCCTGCTCTGCTAATAACTTGCCCGCAAGTAAACCTGCGGCACCAGCCCCAATAATTATGACTTCTGTATGATGTTGACTTTGTTGCATATCTAAAGTTAGCTCTGTATTTATTGGTTCAGGTTCATAGATACAAAAGGACAGCAGTATCAAACGAAAGATTCACGCTGGCACCAGTCCTGCAATTGGTGTAAACAAACCATGCCCGGGTTATAAAATTTTGTATCATTTTCAACCATGTTACTCTAATTTCAACCTCTTTACGGAATTAATTTTTCTCAGCCCCATCTGGGCGATCTTTTGGTAGAAAAAGGATGTATTGAATTATCAAAGCCCCATCTGGGCGACCCTTTTGGTAGAAAAAGGATGTATTGAATTATCAAAGCCCCATCGGGGCGACCCTTTGGTAGAAAAAAAGATGTATTGAATTATCAAAGCCCCATCGGGGCGACCCTTTGGTAAAAAATAGATGTATTGAATTCTCAAAGCCCCATCAGGGCGATTCTTTTTTAAATTCCGTTCCTAAATATCTTTAGATCAAAAAAAATAAAACCTTCTACCAAAAGGTTAGCTCTACGAGCCTTGAAAACATCAATAATTAATAACTCCGCCAACGGGTTAATATCAGTAACATCTTACAGCAGACACATTAGTTTTGTTGTCATCTTTGTAATTCAATTTTAAACATGGCTTTTATAAATGTAACCGACCTGCCTTCAAAACAAATAATCGAAGGCTATTGTGCGCAAACCGTACATACCGGAACTATGACCTATGTGTACTGGACCGTAAAAGCAGGTGGTGTAATGCCGATGCACAATCACATGCATGAGCAGGTGGCAAATGTGTTGGAAGGTAGTTTTGAACTTACTGTTGATGGGGATACGCAGGTACTATCTCCCGGCAAAGTGGCCGTAATAAAACCTTATCAATTACATGGCGGAAGGGCAATTACTGACTGCTTACTGTTAGATGTTTTTTTACCCGAACGTGATGACTATAAATTTTAGATATGAATATTGATTTAACCAATAAAACAGCCCTTGTTTGTGGTGCCTCGCAGGGGCTGGGATTGGCCACAGCAAAAGAACTTGCACTGCTTGGTGCAACGGTCATAATTGCCAGCCGCAACCAGGACAAACTAAGAGAGGCTTTGA
Source organism: Chitinophagales bacterium (assembly GCA_038211085.1). Classification (GTDB taxonomy): domain Bacteria; phylum Bacteroidota; class Bacteroidia; order Chitinophagales; family Chitinophagaceae; genus Segetibacter. Next base: position 9,891 of record JBBQVY010000181.1, read on the forward strand.
AAGAATTAGATGATTCAGCAGGACAACAGCATTCGTTTGTTGTAATGGATTTGTCAAGTTCAGAAGATGCCGCAGCTAAGGTTAAGGCAATTGTTGACAAAGGAACTATCATACACATACTGGTGAATAATGCAGGTGGCCCTCCTTCGGGCCCTATGATTGATACCCCGGCAAAAGATTTAGAACAGGCTTTTAAAACCCATCTTATCAGCAGCCAGCTTTTAGTACAGACAGTTTTGCCGGGCATGAAAGCGGCAGGTTATGGACGTATTGTAAACATATTGTCAACCTCGGTT
>JBBQVY010000182.1:0-10184 GCA_038211085.1 Chitinophagales bacterium
AATTAGTGGCCGGGAAGCGATAGAAAAAGCAATAACCCCATTAGTAAAAATGAAGGCTAAAATGGAAGTATATGAGCATAACAACCTTCCTGTGACAAAAGACCTGATGTACCGCATGGATAAATGGACAGTAAAAGGCACGGGCCCCGACGGCAAGCCTATGGAAATGAAAGGTGCTTCCGTACACCTGCTTCGTCGAAACGCTGAAGGATATTGGTTTTGGCTGGTAGATAGTCCTTTTACACTGGAATGGTTTAAAGCTGAGGATTCAAACAAATAGAAAAGGGAGGTAAGAGAAACTAAACTTTTGTACTAAAAATTTCAGTTCGTAATTCGATGTATAATTTTTATCGAAATTACTATAAAATCAAAACAGATGAACTTACAAAAAACTGGTAAAATAATCCTTTCTATTGCCATTGCGCTTTCAGCCATCGTATCTACCATTGTAGATCTATTGCCTGGCGATGCTGGCCATGTACACAACCCGCATTGGAGCGGTCATGCTGTGTTTCATGATGTGGTGATGTTTTTGTTTTTAGATGCTGTGTGTCTGTTAACGTTGTGGTTATTATGGCGCAAATCTGCCGAGCCATTGCTGGCTGCAAAATTAGGAATGTTGGTAGTATTAGCATTTTGGACCCCATTTTATTACATTACCACCCTATTCCCAAATGCAAGCCTAGCCGCAGCCAACGAAGGCACGCCGGAGTATGCGCATGAATTAGAACATGTAACGCTGGGCACCATAGCTGGTCTGCCTGTTTATATAAATGTGTGCATAGGTACTTTTCTAATCATCCTTTCTATAAGCGGATATTTTTTATTTAAGAAAGGGTATAGGGATACTACTTCAACTCAAAATTAATGGCAAAAATATATAACCCACATGTGGTCATATTTGCCTTCTGCTCGGCTTGGGAAACAGTCTTTAGGTTGACACAGTAGAAGTGCAAGATTCTTATAACTGACAGAAGGAAGGGCGAACGTACAATAGGGGGTTTGCCAAAATGGGGGCGGACGGAAGCATTGTTTCAACTTTTTTTTTCAATTTGGCTTCATATCCAGCTTGACGTTATTAGTTTAGCTATGTGCAAATCATCAACTTTTATTTATAAATTTAGCTTCGGTTAGCCGAGGCGGACACAGTGGGAAGTCTCTAATCTCCAACGCCACAAGGCAAGCACATTGGCAGGCACACAAAACCAACAGCACAAAAGCCAACCTGCCAAAGAGCTTACCTTTTGCTCGGCTTGGGTAACAGTCTTTAGGTGGACACAGTTAAAATGCAAATCTCTAATAACGGACAGAGGAAAGGGCGAACGTACAACAGGGGGTTTGACAAAATACGGGCAGACGGAAGTTATCTTCAACTTTTTTTTCGCTATTGTACTTCATATCCAGCTTGACATTATCTATTTAGCTTGTTGCTATCTTCAGCTTCAGTTTTTAAATCATCATCGGTACCGGGCGGACGGAATACTAATTCCCGTACTTCGGCAAGCCCTGTGCGTTAGGCGCAATTAGACCGCCGGTTCAGGAATCTAAGGCTACGCTAAGACAAAAATCTTAGCTTGTATGATGACAAAAAAATATGCTCGTTTAGCATTTTCCGAGCGGATTAAAATTGAGAAATTGCTTAGTCATAATTGGAGTTATTCCTCTATCTCCGATTAGTTTCACATAAGCAGTAAACAAAATGAGAAGAGATATTTTTCAAGCCATTGCCGATCCGACAAGAAGAGCCATTATTGGTTTGATTGCTTTACAGGCAATGACACCTAATGCACTTGCAGAGAACTTTCAAACTTCAAGACAAGCCATATCAAAACATTTAAGAATCTTGACAGAATGTAAGCTTGTAAAGCAAGAACAACAAGGACGAGAAATTTATTACTCACTTGAAATAAAAAAAATGAAAGAGATAGACAAATGGCTGGAACAATACAGAAAAATTTGGGAAAATAGATTTAGCAAATTAGATAATCTCCTAACAACAATGCAAAAACCAAAGTCAACTAAAAAATAAAATCAAAATAAATGGCAACAAAAAATCAAACAATTGTAACTGCCGAAAAAGGCAAACAAGAAGTTTTCATCATTCGTGAATTTGATGCTCCGAGAGAGTTGGTATTTAAAGCATTTAGTAATGTTGAATTTTTAGAGCAGTTTTTTGCTCCCCAAAACCGAGTTACTAAATACGAATACGGAAACATTCATGACAATGGGTCTTATAAGTATTCCACTTTAGATGAGAACGGTAAAATACTTTGCACTTTCAAAGGAGTCATTCATGAAGTGGCAGCACCGGAAAGAATAATTCAAACAGCCGAGTTTGCAGGACTGCCGATAAAAGGGCATGTAGTGCTTGAAAAAATAACTTTTGAAAGTTTGCCTAACAATAGAACAAAACTCACTATACATGATGTGTGCATGTCCGTTGCAGACCGTGATATGATGGTAACTTCCGACATGGAAAGAGGGTTGGGAGAAATATTCAATCACTTAGATTCTTTATTGCTAAAAGGTTTTTAAAATATCAACTTGACGAAGTATTATCAACAATTTAAAAAAGAGAAAAAATGAAAAACAATTTGCTATTTGATTTTACCGTAGACAAAACAACAAAAACGGTATTCGTAAACAGGGAATTTGCTGCCGAACTTTCGCTGGTTTGGGATGCTTTTACCAAACAAGAAATTCTGGACCAATGGTGGGCACCTAAACCCTGGGCCTCTAAAACAAAGTTTATGAATTTTGACGTTGGTGGAAAAAGATTTTATGCTATGGTAAGCCCCGAAGGACAAGAGCATTGGTCAATTCAGGAATTTATTTCCATTAGTCCAACAACCAATTTCAAAATGTTGAATGCTTTTGCCGACAAGGATGAAAACCCTGAGCTGCCGGGATCTGAGTGGGATTTGAATTTCAGCGAACAAAACGGAACAACAAAAGTTAGCATTACTATCAAAAATGAATCCCTTGAGCGCATGGAGAAAATGATTGAAATGGGCTTCGAGGGAGGATTTACGATGACATTAAACTACCTGGAAAATCTGTTGATAACTTTATCGCAACCCCAGTAGAAAGAACAACTGCTGCTAATAAAAGTATTCTTGAAGAAGCGAGAAAAGTAACAACTTCAAATAGTTTGCAACAACCCGCTTAACAGAATAATTTAAGATTGCAAGACTATAATGAGCACCGTTGAATTTTCAACAACTGCATATTGTCCCCCTTCTCTATTATTCAATTAACTTTTACATTTGACGCATGTCTAATATGAATTGCAAAAATTGTAACCATTTATTCGAAGAAAATTTTTGTTCAGAATGCGGTCAACCGGCAAAAGAACATCGTATCAATGCCACTTACTTTCTGCACGACATTCCACACTCCGTGCTACATGTTGATAAAGGATTTCCTTTCGCTTTCTGGCAATTGATCAAACGCCCTGCAAAAGCCATGGAAGATTATCTTGAAGGTAAAAGGGTAAACTATAATGCCCTCTTGCCAATGTTCTTATGATGTCGGCTATCGGCACATTGGTAGCTACGCAAGGGCAAAAATTGATAAGAGAACTGCACTTTAAAAAACAGGTGAAACTTTGGTGCAGCACGAAAATTTCTTTTCGCATAATCAAAGTGTATTTATCTTTTTGATGATTCCCCTGGCAACGTTATGTACGTGGATCGTTTTTAGGAAGAACCGTTTTAATTTTTGGGAGCATGCGCTAATCAATACTTTTATGGCTGCCCAGTTAAATGTTTTATTAGTGGCCATCCATTTGTTCTCCCTCATAAAATTCTTAATTACAGGTTCTGCTCACTATTATCTTACCATATTTATTACCGGCTTTATGACCTATTATACCATTACATTTAGTGGCCTTATGCACAAAGAAGAGAAAAGTTGGGTACTTGGGTTAAAGCTTGGTTTCATGTGTTTTCTATTGGCATCGGTTTATGCAACCTGCATGTCCCTTGCCGGTATTCTGAAAGCTTAGTTTATGCCGGAACATAACCCTGCAGTAACTTTCTGTAGCAAGTATCCTCGCTACTATTAACATCATTGGTTCATAACTCTCCCTACTTCCTTCTATCTTTGGCGGCACCGCAATTGGCATGAAAAAACTTGATTGGTACATATTTAAAAACCTGCTCACTACCTTTTTCTTTTCATTATTCCTGTTTGCTTTTATATCCATTGCTATTGATGTTAGTGAAAAGACAGACGACTTTGTAAAGTCGGGTCTTTCAGTTAACGAAATCATTACCAAGTATTATTACGGTTTTATTCCACATATATTGGCGCTGCTTTTTCCGCTCTTTGTGTTTATAGCTGTAATATTTTTTACATCAAAAATGGCCGGTCGTAGCGAGATAATTGCCATATTGGCCAGTGGCACCAGTTTTAACCGTTTTCTGCGACCTTTTTTTATTGCCGGCGTTTTCCTCGGTAGCATTTTATGGTTTGCCAACCAGTATATTATTCCTATTGCCAACGACATACGTGTAAACTTCCAGGCAAATTATATAGACAACAACTCAACATATAACCCGTTAACTGCAAAGCGAAGCAACTTATATATACGGATCGATTCGTTTACATATGCAGGGGTTAATTACGACACGTCTACCAAAACAGGGAACAACTTTTTTATGCAGCGCATAAGGGGTAACCAGGTATTGTATAATTTAAGAGCAGAAAACATTCGTTGGGATACGGCTAAAAGGAAGTGGGTGTTGGACAATATCATAGAGAGAAACATTGACGGTCTTAAAGAAAAAGTAACCATGACCCCTAACAGGGTGATGAATTTCAATTTCAAACCTTTTGATTTAAAGCGTGATGAATATGCAAAAGACAAACTTATAACTCCCGACCTGGATCGCTTTATTACGCTTGAAGAACTAAGAGGTGCCGAAGGGCTGAATGCTCTTAAAGTAGAACGTTACCGCAGGGATGCTACTCCCTTTGCCGTATTGCTGCTAACTATGATTGGCGTGGTGGTAGCCAGTCGTAAGGTTAGGGGAGGAAGCGGCATTCACCTTGCATTGGGTTTTGTTACTGCTGCTATTTTTATATTAACCGACCGGTTTTCCACCATCTTCTCCGTAAAAGGAAATCTTTCACCGCTTTTGGCTGCATGGTTGCCCAACATCATTTTTACTTTTGTAGCAATCTGGTTCTATCGCAGGTCTCCCAAATAACAGTTATATACTTTTGACGTAACTACATCGATATACTTTTGTTGGTTATGCAAGTTGTTTTACCTTAGCCCCTCCTGTATACGAGTCGTATTTTTTGGTTTAGCAAGGCTGGTAATAATTTAATTTACTTTCTTAAAAACAAGTTGAGTGCCATGGGAATTTTAAAAGATAAGTTTAAAGCAAAAGCTGAAGAAGCAAATAAAGACATTAAGCAATTACTTAAAGACCATGGCAACAAAGTGATTGGGGAAGTAACATTGGCGCAGATTTACCAGGGAATGCGTGGCATAACAGGACTTGTAACAGAAACCAGTTTGTTAGATGCGCAGGAAGGCATTCGTTTCAGGGGTTATACCATACCCGAATTACAGGAGAAACTGCCAAAGGCCGAGGGAGGCAGCGAGCCTTTACCGGAAGGTTTATTTTACCTGATGCTGTTGGGCGATTTGCCAACACAACAGGATGCAGATCACATAAGTGGTATATGGCAGCGCCGCAGTCACGTACCTACACACGTTTTTGCTACTATTGATGCCCTGCCTTTGCATACTCATCCCATGACCATGTTTGTTACCGGGATAATGGCGCTACAAACAGAAAGCAATTTTGCAAGAATGTATGCTGAAGGAATAAGCAAGAAGGACTATTGGGATCCGATGTTTGATGATGCCATGGACCTGATTGCCCGTTTGCCAAGAATAGCAGCCTACATCTATCGCAGAAAATATAAAAACAACCAACACATACAACCCGACGGTTTGTTGGACTGGTCAGGCAATCTTGCCCATATGATGGGTTTTAAAGATGAAAGTTTTCATGAGTTGATGCGCCTTTATATGACCATACATGCCGACCATGAAGGCGGTAATGTTAGTGCACATACCACACACCTTGTAGGTTCTGCTTTGGGTGATGCCTACCAAAGTCTTGCAGCCGGTATGAACGGCCTTGCAGGTCCTTTACACGGCCTGGCCAACCAGGAAGTTATTAAATGGATATTTGAATTAAGAGAGAAGTTGGGTACAGAAAGCCCAACAAAAGAGGAGATAGGCAATTATGTGCAGGAGACCCTGAAGGCTGGTAAAGTAGTGCCGGGTTATGGCCATGCAGTATTACGTAAAACCGATCCACGCTTTTCAGCACAAATGGAATTTGGTAAAAAGCACATGCCCGACGATCCTTTGGTACAAACCGTTTGGAATATCTATGAGGCGGTTCCTCCTATCTTAGCCTCGCTGGGTAAAATAAAAAATCCATGGCCCAATGTAGATGCACATAGTGGTGCATTGTTGGTGCATTATGGTTTGGTAGAATACGAGTTCTATACCGTGTTGTTTGGTGTAAGCCGTGCACTTGGGGTACTGGCCAGCCTTTGTTGGGACAGGGCTTTGGGTTTGCCATTAGAGCGCCCCAAAAGTGTAACAACCGAACTGGTTAAGCAATGGATTGATGGCAAGGACGAAGTATGGGATAAGTAATTGATTCGACTTCCATCTAATTAAATATTATTTAGACCCTGCATAAGTGCAGGGTTTTTTATTTGATTTGTTTTCAGGTTTGCCGGATTTGTTGGTTGCTTTCCATGAAAACGTGTAGTACTTCTTGTTGAGTGAATAGATGGCAAAGAGGTGTTGAATTCGCATGCGCCTAAAATCCTTTCTATACCTATATTCATCATCCAATCAGTTGCAAAGCCTTTGATAGGTTTTTATTACAGAAGGTGATTTATTAGCTACTGCATGGAAAGAGGCGTGAAAAATTTATTAGATTCACATTAAAATTTTCCATGGCCATGTTTCAGGGTAACAAAAATCAGCCTCGTAAAAAAAATATTTTTATAAGCTATCGCGAAAAGGATACTGCCGGCGAAACGGGAAGGCTGGCAGATATGCTTAAGCAATATTTTTATGAAGACCAGATTTTTATGGACATTGATAAGATTGAGCCGGGTGTTGACTTTACTGATGTTATCAATAATTCATTAAACGCCTGCGACGTAATGCTTGCTGTAATAGGTCCCAATTGGGCTTGGAAAGATAGTGTAACAGGTAAATCGCGTATACAGGATGCGAACGACTGGGTAAGGCAGGAAATTGCTACAGCTTTAAGTCGCAAAATAAGGGTAGTTCCTGTATTGATGGATGGTGGTGTTTTGCCTTCTATTGAAGAGTTGCCTGAAGACCTGCACCCACTTGTAAACAGGCAGGCTTATGAAATCAGTAACAAACGCTGGCGGTACGATACAGAGAACCTTGTTGCTTTCCTGGAGAAATCAGTTGGCATTCCTACAAGAAATCCAGAGGTAAAAACGCCGATTAAAACATCTTCTTCCACCTTTGGCAACATAATAAAATACGGTTTGATAGGCTTGGGTGCGCTGTTTGTAATTCTCGTTATTTATTATGCTGCTGTAGGAGATGAAAACAAAAAAACGCCCATAAATCCCATCAATGTTATAGATACAATTGGTGTGGAGCCGGGTAATGATCCACAACCTGGCCCTGCCATTGATCCGGATCCGGCTCCTGCACCGGTAGATAAGCCACAGACTCAAACTGCAAATGTAGAGGGCGTATGGAACGACAATAATGGGTTGTATTACCTAGAAATAACACAGAATAACAACCAGGTTGAAGTGTATTCTTACTCAATTGCCGGGCAAAAAACAGGGGAAGGTGTGGGTACCGTAAAGGGTAGAAAATTAAACTTTAAAATCACCGTTGTAAATGCGGGTATACTTTCTGCCGAAACAACACTCTCCAATAATGATGTGCATTTGAATGGAACTTTAACCATTGAGAATAATGGTGCGAAATATACCGAACCCCTCGTGTTGAATAAAGAACACAGTAATGAATAAGATAATTACAGTATTGAAACTTTATTTTTTAGATTTTATCGGCCAACTAAAAAATGTAAAATTCTAGAGTCTCTTTTCTACAAATCATTTAAAATTTTTTTTATTTTCTTTTGTGAAACTATCCTAATTCTTTTAATATTCATCTGCATTAATCAGTAGGTAAATATTTTGAGGGTAGTTTGGTAACATATAGATTTCAACCTCTGAAAAAATATGTAAAAAAAATAAATTTAAAATTTGCATATCACATCTAAACTGTATAGGTTTATGCTTGTATCCCCCGCATTGCTTTTGAAACTACCAGGAAATGGCCAACAGTTCTAATATATCTGCTTAGTAGAATGATCCATAGCTTAGAAAGCAATTCACACTATTCTTTGATGGGAGAGACGTAAGCTAACCTAAAGAATACCCAAGTTTTTATTAATAGAGTTATGGTTTATACATATCAGATTTAAACCTCGATTGGAGTCAATCAAGGTTTAAAAATTTGATGGGGTTGCGCCATGCAATATTATTGTGCTGATTGTTTTGATTGGTGATCTTTAAATAGAAAATGGTTGTTTTACAATTTTTTTATATAACTAAACATGTCCTCTAAACTTTTTAAAATTTTATTTATGAAGTATTTTTCCGAAAAAATCCTTAGGATATTTTTATCAGTATTTTGTTTGTTGTTGGCTTGTTTGATACTTCCACAAACTACAGTTGCGCAAACATTTCAACAAGGTGATTTATTTATAGCTGTATCTAACGGTCAGGTACAGTGGAGGTCATCTACAGGTACGCTAATAAGAACACTAAATACCGGACTGGGTGGGTTCACAACAGGTATGGCCTTTGACAAGGTTGGAAATTTGTATGTCACGAATTTCAGCGCTAATAGTATTAGTAAATTTAATACCAGCGGTGTTTTATTGGGAACATTTGGAAGCGGATATAGCACTCCTGAAAGCATTGTTTTTGATAAGGCAGGAAATGTGTACGTAGGAAATCTTGGTAACGGAATTAGAAAGTATAATTCGGCCGGTACCTTTATTGGAAGCTCTTTTATTGGAAAGACCGATTGGATAGATTTATCAGAAGATCAATGTACTATACTTTATACCAGTGAAGGAAGTACTATTGGCAGACATAATGTGTGCACAAATACGCCTCTGCCTAATTTTATCTCAGCCCTAGGAGTTGCAGAAGCTTTTGCATTGAGAATTAGACAAAATGGGGATGTATTACTTGCCAATGGGGGTAATATTTTACGCATAAATTCCGCAGGTGCTGTTGTTCAGACATACGATGTGGGTACTGAAAATAGCTGGTTTGCCTTGAATTTAAATCCTGATAACGCAACTTTTTGGAGTGCTAATTTTGGAACAGCCAATGTATATAAATTAGATGTTGCTACCGGAAATGTTTTACAAACCATCAATACCGGCACAGGTGGTAACACAGTTTTCGGTTTGGCTGTGTTTGGAGAATTCACCGTTTCTGTATGTGCTAATAATATTGCTCCGGAATTTGTTACTCCATCACCAACATGTGGTTCAGTAATTTCGGCAACAGTTGGTTCGCCTGTTAGCTTTACCGTTAAAGCTTCGGATAATGATGCAGGAGACAACATTACACTTACTTCAGGTACATTACCTGCTGGTTCAACTATGACTCCTACATTACCTGTAAGTGGCAACCCGGTTAGTAGCATTTTCTCCTGGACACCAACTGTAAGTAATACGGGGGATAACGTCATTCAGTTTACTGCAACAGATAAATGTGGTGCTAAGGTTAATTGTCAATACACTATACGGGTAAGTAATGCTACCAGTAATAATGATTATTATTCAAAATCATCCGGTGAATTGCATAATGTACTCACATGGGGTGTAAACATGGATGGAAGCGGCGCTAATCCTTTAGACTTTGGTGCGGGCAAAACTTTCCATTTGGTAAATAGGGTGCCTAATTATACAATGACGGCTGACTGGACTGTCGATGGCACCATTGACATACCATCCGGAAGCATTTTAAAAATTAACGGGTTCACTTTGTCAGAAGCAAATTTAATAGGAACAGGAATGTTGATGGGTTCTCCAACTTCGAGCCTTATTGTTACAGGC
>JBBQVY010000183.1:0-10153 GCA_038211085.1 Chitinophagales bacterium
CCTGCATCACTACCGGTATTTGGTTCGGTTAATCCCCAGGCGCCAATAAATTCAGCAGACGATAATTTGGGTAGGTATTTCCTTTTCTGCTCTTCGTTACCAAACAACATTATGTGACCGGTACATAAAGAATTATGCGCAGCCATACTCAACCCAATGGACCCACATACTTTAGAAATTTCCTGGATGGCAACATTGTACTCAAAATACGATAAGCCGGAGCCGCCATATTCCTCAGGTACCAATATTCCCATCAAACCCAGCTTGCCCAATTCTTTAAATACTTCTATAGGAAAATGCTGTGGCTCATCCCACTCCATTATATGTGGACGTATGTATTTATTTGCAAAATCACGGGCAGTCTGTGCTACCTGTTGAGTTATATCATCAATTTCAAAATCCATAAAATAAGTTGGCTGCTAAATTACTATAATCAGTTACTGTAAATTCAAATGGTAGGTTCCTTTTAAATATTTAGGACTTATATTTCGCTTTGCTTCAAACAATAAAACAATATGAATACACCATTGCACTTATGATTATTCTTTTAAAAAACGAAGATGAGAAAAACTATTTTATGTAAACTGACTAATGCAACTTTTAGCGTGGCATAAGTGTGGTATCAACTAATAAAACTTTACAACACAAATTCGCATCACATGAAACCAATTGATTATACAGGTGTTTTGCCTAAACAATATACTGGTAAAGAAATAATTGCCGAATCCAAATGTACCTGTACAACAAATAAAGAGGCACAACATTTATTTGAACAAAGCAAAATAAAATTGTTGGATGTGGATCATTGGAAAGATTTACTGGGTTCGATCAGTGCTGATTTCTGTGTAATGGACAGTGACGGAATCCCTACGGGCAAGCTGGTAAAGAAGGGAAATCTTTTGCGCATTGATATTCCCGGTCCAGGCAGTAGTTCGGGTGATGGGTATGATTGGGTTTTGGTGGAAGCATTGGTAGGGTTTGAAGAAGAAGAAATACAAAGCATTGCTTTCCGGGTTCGGCCAACATACAATCCAAATGGAGCAACCGATAATATTGCTCATTTTTATGACCAGGAAGCAACCAGCACTTTTATAGTAACCCGTAAAGGCAATACGGTCTATAGCACAATCGTAGACAGAAATATAAAACCTAATACCAAAACCAATTCAATTGTTGATACCCTTAGAAATATGCCGGTTGCCATTGGAGCCATAGGTTTGTTATCAAAATTACAATGGAAAAGCCTGGCAGAAGGTTTGCTTGCATCCGACCAATGATACATCTCCTGATTTAGTATGGGTCTTATAATGAGAGGTACTGACTGATCTTCTGATAAAATTCAGGCGAAATAATATCAATCTTTTGTAAATCAGCAAGATTTGAATAATTGCCATGCTGTTCTCTATACCTTACAATTGCGTTGGCAATGTTCCATGACATGTATGGATGAGCTTTCAATTGCTTTGCATCTGCAGTGTTTATATTGATGGTGTTAACTGTTGGATGCTCGCATTGCAGTTGCTTTTTTATTAACTGGAAAGTGCTGTCTGGCAACCCATATGTCTCCCCCACTTGTGCAACTGTAACAAATCCGCCTAACTTGTTTCTAAAATTAATTATTCGTGAGGCTAGTTTATTACCGATGCCAGGCAACGCCACAAGCGCATTCGAATCAGCCTCATTTATATCAATTATTGCCGGTGCTGCTTTTTTAGACACATAGGTATTAATGAAGTTTGGTTTTGCCTCATTAATGTTTGTTTCCATATTTGAGGCTGTAATGCGAACATAGGGGATCAATCGTGCTGCCTGGTCTTGCCTGATGCCATAGATTTTTGCAATATCTCCGGGTTGCCGAAACTTGAATCCTTTACTTATAATTTTTTGAATGGTTTGAATGGTTCGGTCTTTTACACCCAAACGTTTCCACCCATCAACAGATAAAGTGTTCGGATCAAACTCAAAAAGTTCACCTTTTACTTCTTTTGTAAAAGTGTTTTTAGGTTGATAATAATCAATGCTTTCATTATCATTTCTGCTGTATGACTTATAAGAATTGCTGCTATCAACTGTAATCTTTAATTCGGCAATCTGTTTGATCAATGCAGTTCGATCAATTTTTGTAACAGGAGGATGAAAAATTTTTGGGATAAGAAATAAGGCAGCAACCACAACAATCATAGTTATGATAGTACCTGTTCGTTCACGCTTACTAAAAGTAAAATAATCTTTTACGATTGATGACCACCAATATTTCATAAAGGCATCTTTACCGGGATGGAAAACAAAAATTATTACAGGGTAACAACCAATCCATCATACGCAAGACCAATACCATCGGGCAACCCTGCTGAAACTTCTTTATGCAAACCTAACTGGTGGCTTATGTGGGTAAACCAGGCCTTGGGGACACCCAGTTCTCTCACTACGTTTATTGCTTCACTTAGGGAGAAATGAGATATATGACTCTGGTGCCGCAATGCATTTAACACTATACATTCACTACCCACTATCTTCTTTCTCTCTGCTTCAGTTATTTTGTTTGCATCAGTAATATAAGTAAAATTTCCAAACCTAAAACCGTAAACACTCATCTTATGGTGCCATACTTCGATAGGTGTAACAGGAATGTCGCCTATGCTAAAGGGTTCCAGAGAAATTTCGTTCAATTCAATCGCCGGCACACCGGGATATTTGTTTTCTTCGAAGGCATAAGGTATTTCCATTTTAATACCATGCAACGATTTATTATTGCCATAAACCCTGGTGGCTTTGCCCGAAAAAAATTGAAACGGCCGGGTATCATCTATACCCGCAATGTGGTCTTTATGTGGATGCGTAATTAGGATTGCATCTATGTGTGTGATATTATAGCGCAACATCTGGGCCCTAAAATCCGGGGTGGCATCTACAACAATTGTTGTGTTGGCAGACTGAACTAAAATGCTGCTGCGTAAACGGTTGTCCTTAATATCTGTTGATGCACAAACTTCGCAGGGGCAACCAATCATTGGCACTCCACTACTGGTTCCGGTTCCAAGAAAGGTTATTTTTAATTGAGGAAAACTCACCACGCAAACCTACACGAAAATGAGAAATGAATTGAAAGGTAAATTGAGGGAGATATGAGTGTAGCTGGGTAATACACGATTTATAAATAGTTAGTTAAAATAATCCATTTGCGCCTGGTACTTCTTTGTTGGTAAGTTCAGCTTTCTTTACTACCTCGTCGTATAATTTTTGCGATTCCAATGTCAACTGGTCATACAACATTTCCAGTTGAGGTAATAATTCAATCATAGTATTGATCCTGCCTTCTGTACTCAAAAACTTATTAAGCACTATAACCTTTCTCTCTTCTAAAATGCAGTACCCACTCTGAAAATTTCCTCTTTCGTAGCGGATGACATAGCCGGATTCTGCCAAAACTTTTTCCAGCTTATTTAATGTGGTAACGTTGTACTTCATGTTGTAAAACTATGTCTCTCCGTTTTTATATGCATTTGAAGAAAAAGTAATTATCCACAATGGGTGTACAATAATTTCAAAATACCTTTCAATGGAGGTGAACTATGAAACCTTACTCACCATCTTAATAACGGGAACAATCATTTCCTCCATGCTAATTCCACCATGTTGAAAGGTGTTCTTATAATAATTTACAAAATGATTATAGTTGTTAGGATAGCACAAAAAGCCGTCTTCTTTTGCAAAAATGAAGGAAGAATTTACGTTGGGAACCGGCAAACCTGCCATGCGTGGATCCTTAAATGCCAGCACATCCTTAGCCTCGTAATTTAAGTTTCTTCCATGCTTGTAGCGGAGGTTAGTGGTAGTTTGCTTATCTCCGATAACCTTACAGGGAGTTTTTACTTTTACAGTACCATGATCGGTTGCAAGAACCAGGTTGATTTTTTTATCAGCAACTTTTTTCAATGCCTGGAACAAAGGCGAATGCTCAAACCAACTTTTAGTAATGCTTCGGTAACTTATTTCGTCACCGGCCAATTCCTTTAGCACTTCCATTTCTGTACGGGCATGGCTTAACATGTCAACAAAATTGTAAATAATAATATTAAGATCGTTGCCCAGCATGTTATGAATATTACTAACCAACTGCTGCCCATCGTGGTTGTTTACAATCTTGGTATAACTATACTTGATGTCCGTCATCCTCAATCGCTTTAGCTGGCCTTTAAAAAATGTTTCTTCAAACAAATTCTTACCACCCTGTTCGTCATCATTCTTCCACTCAACAGGAAACTGCTTTTCAATTTCAATAGGCATTAAACCACTAAAAATGGCATTACGGCAATATTGGGTTGCAGTTGGTAAAATGCTGTAGAAAGTTTCTTCTTCCAATATTCTAAAATACTCAGCAAATATGGGTTGTATGGCCTTCCATTGATCAAAGCGAAGGTTATCAATCAGCAGGAAAAAAGTTGGTATTCCCTTCTCTACATGCGGTAATACCTTATACTGCATTAAAGTGTTGCTCATAATAGGCGCATCATTTCTGGGGTCCATCCATTTTAAATAATTGCGGCTGATAAACTTAAAAAACTCTGTGTTTGCTTCCTGTTTCTGGCTATGCAAAATTTCCTGCATTTCCGGGCTGTCACTCTTCTCCATTTCAAGCTCCCAGTACACCAGTTTTTTATATACTTCCATCCACTCATTAAAATCGGGGTTGCTATTTAAAGCAGTAAATAAATGACGGAACTCTTGCTGGTATGCCGAGGTTGTCTTTTCTGCAACCAACCTTTTATTATCAATTATTTTTTTAAGGCTAAGCCATACCTGGTTTGGATTAACAGGTTTAATAAGATAATCACTTATCTCGCTGCCAATAGCATCATCCATTAAATTTTCGGTCTCGTTCTTGGTTATTAAAACCACGGGTATCTGGCTGTTAATCTCTTTTATGCGGGCCAATGTTTGTAAGCCGGTTAAGCCCGGCATGCTTTCATCCATCAACACAACATCTACCAGGTTTTCCTTTAAATAGTCTACTGCATCTGCACCATTGGTTAATGTCTGTACTTCATAACCTTTATTCTCAAGAAATATCTTTTGACTTTGTAGACTTTCAATCTCATCATCAACCCATAAAATTTTAGCTGCTTGCATAATTTTTCAAATTATATTGAGTTCAATCAAATGTACCCTAATCATTATGGGCAATGTAGATTTGCTGCATCAAAACTCAATTTTAACAAGAAGTTTCATGCCTCAATATTTGCGCAAAATTATAAACGATCCGGTCTATGGTTTCATAACTATTAACCACCCGCTCATCTTTCAAATCATCAGTCATCCCTGTTTTCAAAGGCTTCGCCGCATCAATCAAATGGCTTTGGCATTGCTGGTATATCCTGGTGCTGTTCATACACGCTTACATCATTCGCTGGGGGCTTACCACCTAATGGGCAGTGCCATTACTGAATTATGCAGCAAAGGTGTCGACATTACACCTGAAGAAGAAGTTGCCGTAAAGGTTGCCATATTATTACACGATATCGGTCATGGTCCATTTAGCCATGCATTGGAAAATACCTTATTGCCAGGAGTACACCACGAAGAAGTAAGCTTACAAATTATGCACTCCATCAATGCTGAGTTAGATGGAAAGTTGAGTATGGCTATTGAAATTTTTACCGATCAATACCCTAAAAAATTTCTTCATCAATTGGTAAGCGGGCAATTGGATATGGATCGGATGGATTACCTGACACGCGACAGTTTTTTTACAGGCGTAAGTGAAGGTGTAATTGGATACGATCGTATTTTAAAAATGCTTACCATCCATAATGGCCAATTGATGGTGGAGGAAAAAGGCATTTACAGTATAGAAAAATTTTTGGTTGCCAGGCGTTTAATGTATTGGCAGGTGTATTTGCATAAAACGGTATTGGTAGCCGAAAAAATGCTGATACAGGTTACCAGGCGTGTTAGGTTCTTATTGCAAAACGGCAACATCAATTTGTCTACCGGTACACCAGTCGATTATTTTCTTACCAGTTTTTCAGGAATTATGGATGGTGAAGCTTTGGAGCATTTTTGCGCAATGGACGATTTTGATTTTGTTCATTGTTTAAAAGTATGGGGCCGCAGTAACGATAAAGTGTTGTCTGTTCTTTGCACCAACATTTTAAACAGGCAACTTTTAAAAATAAAATTTCAGGGTGAGCCTTTTAAAGATGATTTAATGCAACAAAAGATTGAACATGCTTGTCAGGCACTTCACATAAGTGAAGAGGAAGCTTCTTATTTTGTTTTTTCAGGCGAGGCGGTTAACACCATGTATCAAACCAACGATGAAAGGATAAACATTCTTTTCAAAGATGGACAAGTAAAAGATATTTCACAAGTTGATAACGCTCTCATCCATAAAACTCTGGCAAGCACTGTAAAAAAATTTTACATTTGTTTTTATCAATAGCTTTATGCAGTAGCCAATAGCTATCTTATAAAATGCGGCTACCAGAAAAACGCTTTCAGCTTTAGCAAATTTTAAAACATGACATTTTCAGCAACGCAGATAGCAGCTTTAATAAGTGGACAAATAGAAGGCAATGCAGCGGCCGCTGTAAATGGTTTTGGCAGAATTGAAGATGCCCAGCAAGGACAGCTATCATTTTTGGCCAACCCCCGCTACGAAGAATATATTTATCAAACTGAAGCTTCGATTGTTATTATAAGCGATAAACTTGAATTAAAACAACCGGTTACTTCAACATTAATAAGAGTAAACGATCCATATTCTGCTTTTGCCACTTTGCTCAATCATTACCAGCAATTAAAAACTCAACAATTACAGGGCCTGCAACAACCAAACTTCATAGCTCCTTCGGCCATCTATGGTAAAAATGTTTATATAGGTGCATTTGCCTATGTTGGAGAGGGCACAAAAATTGGTGATAATGTAAAAATTTTTCCCGGGGTTTATATTGGCAACAACGTACAAATTGGAGATAATTCCTTATTGCATCCCGGTGTAAAAATTTACTTTGATTGCGTTGTAGGTAAAAACGTAACCATACATGCCGGCACTGTTATAGGCGGCGATGGTTTTGGTTTTGCTCCCCAGCCTGATGGTTCGTTTAATAAAGTGCCACAAATAGGCAACGTAGTTATTGAAGACAATGTTGAGATTGGTTCTAATGCAACAATTGATCGTGCTACCATCGGATCAACTATAATTAAATCAGGTGCCAAACTTGATAATCTCATACAAATAGCCCATAATGTTGAAGTGGGTAGCAATACTGTGATAGCAGCACAAGCAGGGGTAAGTGGGTCAACAAAAATTGGCAACAACGTTATGATAGGCGGGCAGGCGGGCGTGGTTGGTCATATTCAAATTGCAGACGGGAGTAAAATAAATGCCCAGAGCGGTGTAAGTAAATCCATTAAACGTCCTAAATCAGCAGTTACAGGGTCACCAGCCTACGACTATACAAGTGCCCTCCGAAGCCAGGCTATAACCCGCAATTTACCCGAACTTGAGAAAAGGTTAACGGATCTTGAAAATCAAATCAGGCAGTTGACAGAGGAAATCAAGAATGTAGGGCAACTATAAATCTCATCTAGTTAGGGCGTATCCCTTCGGGTCGGGCTTTACACTACTAGTCCTCGCTCCTTCGTCGCTGTGGGCTATCCGTTTCAATCCCTTACGCAAGGCACATTTGCTCATAATTGTACATGGTACCAAGAAAGCTCCCTTAAGCAATCCAGGCTTTACTAAAGCATTATAAAACCAATCCTAATTGGTAGTTTGCCAACCATATATTATGTATGGGTTCAATTAATAGAAATCCGATACTTTTCATACTTTCGTGGCCTTTAAAGTACATATGAATAGTAACGGTCACACATTTCAACATACCATAAAAGAACCAATTAGTATTTCGGGAGCTGGCATACATACAGGCCAATCGGTTACTATTAATATTTTACCTGCTGATCCGAATGCAGGTATCGTTTTTCAAAGGGTAGACCTGCCCGGTAAACCTACCGTAAAAGCCGATGTAGATTATGTGGTTGAAACAAACAGGAGCACAACGCTTGAGCATAATGGGGCAAGGGTAAGCACTATAGAGCACCTTATGGCGGCAATGGTAGGTATGCAGGTAGACAATGCCTTAATTGAAATCAATGGTGAGGAAGTGCCCATATTGGATGGCAGTTCACAACCTTTTGTCGAGGCCTTTGAAAAGGTGGGAGTAGTACAACAAAATGCTGAAAAAATTTACTACAGCATAGAGCATAACATAACCTTTGTTGACGAAGATAAAAAGGTGGAAATGGTAGCTTTACCTTACTCAGAATATCGCATTAATACTCTTATCGATTTTAATAGCCCGGTACTTGGTACACAGCATGCCGCCATTAAAAACATTTCAGAATTTAAAGACCAGGTAGCCTCCTGTAGAACCTTTTGTTTCTTTCATGAGCTGGAATGGCTTATCTCAAATAACCTCATAAAAGGTGGCGATATCAACAATGCAATTGTTGTAGTTGACAAAGAGGTTACCGATGAACAAATTGAACGCATTTCTAAGGTTTTCAATAAAACAGATGTACAGATCAGTCACGAGGGAATTTTAAATAATCTTGAGCTCCGTTTTCCAAACGAACCCGCACGTCACAAATTGCTGGATGTTGTAGGAGACCTGGCCTTGGTTGGTTTTCCTTTTAAAGCACACATTATTGCAAACAGGCCGGGCCACGCAAGCAACGTAAAATTTGCCAAGAAAATAAAAGAGCACATCAAAAAAATCAAGAACAAACAAGATGTACCTAAATACGATCCTAACCAGGTGCCTGTACTAAACATACAGCAAATTGAAAATATACTGCCTCACCGCTATCCTTTTTTATTAGTTGACAAAATTTTGGAGTTAACCGACACCAAAGTCATAGGTATAAAAAATGTAACTTATAACGAGCCTTTCTTCCAGGGCCACTTTCCGGGAAATTCGGTTTTCCCAGGGGTGTTGCAGGTTGAAGCACTGGCACAAGCCGGGGGTTTGTTGGCAATACCTCACAACACCGAAGACAAGTACGACACTTACTTTCTAAAAATAGAAAATTGCAAGTTTAAGCAAATGGTTGTTCCAGGCGACACGATGATTTTGAAGATGGAACTGTTGCAGCCAATTCGCAGGGGAATTGTTGAAATGAAAGGCACCATCTATGTAGGAGAAAAGCTGGTAACAGAAGCGGTTCTGGTTGCCAAAATTGTAAAAAGAACAAAAGAATGAGCATCATAAGCACGTTGGCATACATTCATCCAAATGCTGTAATAGGCAACAATGTTACCATAGATCCTTTTGCGGTAATAAACGAAGAGGTTACTATAGGTGATGGCAGCCATATTATGTCTCATGCGGTAATTATGAATGGAAGCGTTATCGGCCAGAATGTTTCAGTTTATCCTGGTGCCGTTATTGGAGCCATTCCACAGGATTTAAAGTTTGTGGGAGAACAAACAATAGTTCAGGTTGGCGACAACTCAACTATACGTGAATGTGTCACCATAAATCGTGGCACTGTAGAAAAATATAAAACTGTAGTAGGAGCCAATTGTTTGCTAATGGCTTATGCGCATGTAGCCCACGACTGTATTCTGGGAAACAACGTTATTTTAGGAAATAGTGTTCAATTAGCCGGTCATGTCATTATTGATGATTATGCAATTTTAAGTGGAATGGCTGGAGCACACCAATTTGCTCATATTGGGGCACATACCTACATTGCTGGTCATACTGTAATTCGTAAAGATGTGCCTCCTTTTATCAAGGCAGCACGTGAACCCTTAAGTTATATGGGTGTAAATGTGGTGGGCTTACAACGCCGTGGTTTTTCTAAAGAAGCAATCACCCAAATTTCAAATATTTACCATACTCTTTTTGTTGAAAAACATACTACCACCTCAGCTATGGAGCTTATAGACAGCACCTTCCCTCAAAATGAAGAAAAAGATCTTATAGTAAGCTTTATTAAATCCTCAAAAACAGGCATTATTCGCCGTCCTTCAAAAATAAATAATGAGGATAACTTTTTCTGATACCGGTAAACGGTTTAACAGGGAATGGATATTCCGAAATTTAAGCTTTGAATTTTTACCAGGTGAATTCTATGCGATTAC
>JBBQVY010000184.1:0-10033 GCA_038211085.1 Chitinophagales bacterium
AGTAAATGGAGCAACAGCCCCAACAGGCAAAAGCACAGGGTCTAAACCGGTAACAATGATGTTATTTAAACCCTGTTCGTTAGCTACCTCTTTATTGGAGACACAATTAATTGTAATGTTATCGTACAATTGGTAAGCTGCGGTAATTTTAGCCTTAAGAGACATATAGTTTTGGACGTCTCCATAGGCATAGAGTCTGTCTCCATCAACCCTTAGGTGAGATAGTACATAATCATAACCTGTCTCACTTAATGTCTGTTTGCCATTATTTCCAAACCTTGTGTCAAGTGTGCCGTCATCGTTAAAGCTTGCTATACAAATAGAAGATAGCCCTGTTATGCGATCCGTTAGTCGTCCACCAACAATAAATTTATCCTTATAAGTAACAATTGATTCTACCTCGGACAAGCCACCAAAATTCACCAAATTAATACCATTGGTACCATAGGTTAAATCGGGCGACCCATTTTCATTAAATTTTTCAATGGCAAAATTGATGTTTCGGGTTATTGGATCAGATAATGAGTATGCTATAAATATTTTACCGCTAATGGCAAGTACCATGTGCTCAAATCGTCCTAGCCCTCCGGTGATAGGTGAAAAGCCATTTACACCAAACGGGTCGGGTGAGCTGCCGGAAGAGTACTTACTTAAAAATTTGCCTGTTTGAGCAGTTGGTTGAAACAACCTTTCAAAACCAGCAACTACTCTGTTACTACCCTGAAAGGCTACACTTTTGGAACCGGACATTTCTTCGAATGCATTACCAGTATTGGGCCTGGTTGGGCTTATCTGTATATCTTCAAATTGAGAACTTTCGGTCATTATAAAATCAAAGTTCGTTCCCCCCGAAAAAGAAACTCCATATCCAAAAACAGCAATCTCTCCCGCTTTTTTAACCACCTTGGTAGGCCGCATGTGGCTTGATCCCTGGGTGGGTCTGATGAAATCATTTTCAATAGTTCCGTTTAGGGCAAAGCGAACTATTCTAACCTGATCACGTACAGTACCGTAAAATCCCGGTCCAATATATCCAACTACAACGATCCGTCCATCGTCCTGAATATTTCCTCCTACATATTTCATTCCCACAGCATCTGTAACTCCATTGGTACCATAAGATAGATCAGGCTGCCCATTGGGGCTGTATTTAAATACTTTTACTGTTGATAAAGCAGTATTTATTTCGAATGAATAAGACTCTCCTAAACTGGATGTTGCAGTTGCTCCCGTTTTTATAATAGGAATTTTTCGTACGCCGTTGGTTCCAAAGGTGGCATCTAGCGTACCAGGTTGTGCTTTTAAATACTGAAACGATATAAGCAGTAATATTATAAAAAGGGGTTGCTTTAGCACCTTAATATTACGCCAAATGGTATGCTGCCTGGTTTGGCTTTTTAAAAAAGTCTTACAATGTGTTTCATTGTTAATAACATTTTTTTTAATAACTGAACCTGTTTTCATAATAAGCACGATTTAATCATTAAACATAACGTTGCCGTACTAATGTACGAATTAATGGCCTAAATGGTAGTTTTTCTACAGGTTAACTACAGGCAAAATATAAAGTGTCAGGTACCAAAACAAAAAGTAGCACCACCAAAAAAAACTGCCTGTTGAATTTTAAAATGCTTGATCAATAAATGTAGGTTGCCTAAAAATTAAAAATAGTGATGAGCATTAGTGAGTTTACTGACAGATATCATTTTAAAAAAGGAAATAATATTGTGTACACAAATTTTACAGTAGATAAGAAAATGCTTTAACTACTGCTTAGCAGATATTTACCCAATTACAATGGTGTCACCTTGTATTCATAATTTGATTAAACATCCAACATCCTGACAATGAATTATTACATTGGTGGAAGAAATACGATGCATTACCCATTTAGTGCTAACTACCCGTAAACAGCACGCTTTATACAAAAATGACAATGCAATGCCAGTGTGATGCGGTTTGGCTGTAGCCGGTTTTTAAATGTGAGCAGACATACAATTACTTAAAGTGCCAGGTGTACTGCCATAGCCCTTTCTGCTATGGCGTTCGCTGCTACCCATCCACTCGTCCACGCATGTTGAAAATTAAAGCCGCCGGTTACCCCATCTACATCCATTATTTCGCCTGCAAAGTAAAGGTGTGGAGTGAGTTTGCTTTGCATAGTTTGGGGATCGATCTCCGATAAATTTATGCCGCCACACGTAACAAATTCTTCTTTAAATGTTGTTTTGCCTTTTACTTCAAACTCCTGGGCTACCAGGTTTTTAATAAGCTTATTTTGCTCTTTAGCTGGCATGTCGGCCCAACGGCTGTCCTCGTTTATACCACTTTGGTTTAGCAGGTATACCCATAGCCGGGATGGCAAACCAAAAGGATTACGGTTACCGGTTTTTTGGGCTGCATGTTGTGTACGAATGTTTTGCCAGTTTTCGCGAAGTAGTTGCTCATTGGATTGTGGTAACCAATTAATCAGGATTGAAAAATGATAGTTCTTTTCAGCCAGTTCCCTTGCACCCCAGGCTGACAATTTTAAGATTGCGGGGCCACTCAATCCCCAGTGAGTAATAAGCAACGGCCCTTCATCTTCTAACTTAGATCCTATCACTTTTACTTTTGCCTTTTCAACACTTACACCCATAAGTGCCTGAATAGGGTTACCAGGCATGTTGAAAGTAAATAAGGAAGGAACAGGTTGCTGTATACTATGACCCATTGCTAATAGCCAATCGTACATAGAGCTTTTGGGATAACCCCCGCAGGCAACAACCAGGTAATTAGCTTCAGTTATTTCTCCATTTGAAAATTCTAACTCAAATAAACTTTCTTCATTTTCAATTTTGTCACGCTGGTGGGGGAATGAATTTTGAATTCGTTTCACTTCCCTGTTCATCAAAATTTCTACACCATATTTATTTGCTTCGCGAAGCAAACAATCTATAATAGTTTGTGAACTATCGGTTATGGAAAACATTCTTCCATCCGCTTCAGTTTTTAAAGCCACTCCCCGATCTTGGAACCATTCAACACATTGGTTAGTATTAAAGAGATGAAAGCTTTTTTTCAGGAACCTTGGCCCGCGGGGATACTTTTTAACGAGGTTCGAAATTTCGAAACAGGCATGCGTAACATTGCATCTACCGCCCCCGCTTACCCTAACCTTGCTTAATAATTTGCTTGTTTTTTCTACGATGGTCACCCGCAGCCCGGGGTGTAAACGGGCAGCATTTACAGCGCAAAAAAAACCGGCAGCACCACCGCCAATTACTACCAAATGTTTTTTTTTGGGTTGAAGTGGTTCTGTAATAGGTTCCATATTCATTACCGCAAAAGTAAGCCCTGGTGAATGACCGGTCAGGTGGGTTTTGTGTATTGATGAAAGTGATTACTTTTTGGAGTTCCAAAAAAGTTCTTTGAAAATGACATTTTTTTAACCACAGAGAACAACCAAAGGAAATACCCACAGAGAAACACAAAGTTTTCTCTGCGTTCTCTGATAAAAACTCTTGAATTTCTCTGCGGTAAATATTACTTGTCATTGGCAGAAGCTATGACAGGCGAGGGGTAAGGTGGAAACAACTACCAGGAGAAGCCCGGCCAGGTAAAATAATTGATTTGCCACAAATCGAATCGCAACTTAAAAAAAAGTTTAAATAACCCGTTGAAATGTACCTGTTCACCATTTTCCAAAACAGCCTCGTACGAAATATTGCCTTCGCAAAAACCATTGCCTTCCTCAGGTACCGATACGTTAAATTGAATGTTAGTGATGTTAGTAGTAGCATTTGTAAAAACAGTAAAACTTTTGTGCATCCAACCTATTTTTTCCCGTACCGCTTCATTGGAAATTTCAGATCCATCAGGCAGTAAAAAAACAGATGCCAATTCATTGCTGTACTCATTAAAATTCATTTCGAACCAGTCTGTAAAAAATCTTTCACTTTGGCTGTTGATATCATATTCATGGTTGGGATGAAATTCTTCGTATGTATAATGCATGGTCATGCCCGGCATAGCAAACATAGAAGATTCGTGCTGAAACAGTTCTTCGGTTAAGAATTGGTATTTAATTCTATCACTATACTTACATAGGTAATCCACTTCAATAAAGTGCTGTTGAAGCAACTCTTCAATATAACTAAGTTCGTTACTTAAATCATCGTCGGCTACCTCCTCTAATTTTTTATATTCAGGCTGACCCAATACTTCGAAAACTGTTTTATCGGTTGCGTTGGCGTGGGCATGCTCAAAGGCTAATACATTTTTTAAAAACTCGTTTTCAATAGCCGGAGGAATTTCTGATAAAGATTCGAAAGTTCCACCGAGTTCTGCACTAAGTTTTAGTTTCAACAATTCATTTTCAATTTTCATGTGCTCCTCAGGATCATCGCTAAATTTTTCTTCGTCGTTGTCTGGTTGAGTCATAAAACAAGTTTTTTATTGATGGTATGCTTCACCTGAAAGGTAGAAGAAATTATTTTTAAAATTAGCTATCACTACGTGTATGGCATAAAAAAAACCCGGCTATTATGCCGGGCCTTTAAAAAAAATAAGTAGTTACTATTTTGGGTTCTTTGTTGGAGCACTTCCTGCAGCAGCAGGATTATACGCCAACTCATTATCCGGTACATCCCAATAATCAAGGTACCCATAATTAACAGTTGCATTGGTGCTCGCAACCCCGGCAGCAGACAATACCACCGCCCCGGTACGGGATTTATCGGGAGCAATAATTTCCCAACGGCGGGCATCATAAAAAGAGAGTCCTTTAAAGCCAAGAGCAATTCTTCTTTCTCTTCTTAACTCTTCATAAGCGGCAGCTTGTGAAAGACCTGCACCTATAACAGCTAAACCTGCACCCTGGTAATTTCTTACTTTGTCAATTGACAATACACCATTGTCTATCTGCCCGGTTTGGATCAATGCTTCGGCTTTCATCAATTCATTTTCTTCATAGGTGCCGCATAAAGTAATTTCATTGGCTCCGGCTGCTGAGTTTGCGTAAGTAATGACACCTGGTAAGCCAAGGCCACCATTTACCAGGCTGTAACGCGTATTAAATGCATTGCCCCGGTCGGTGTTGAAAATACCTACATTTGGCAGCGTACGAACGTTGTTATCCCTTCTTTTATCACCGGCCCTAAATTCCTGAACCCAGCGCTCACTCAGCTTATAGGTACCTGTAGCACTACCAGACGATTGAACTTTATCAGCAATGGTAGTTCCCAGGAAGTCACCATTAGGATCAGTGCGTCCTGTAAAGATTAAGTCATTTGCAGTAATACCATTGTTTACCAGGGTAAGAATGCTACTCCACTGTGTGGCCGACATGGCAGACCTGGTAGTATTTACAAGGATGTTGCGGGCTTTCATAGTATTGATATTGCGCACCCACATGGCAGGAGTAAGAATGCCTCCTTTTCCTTTCTGTAAAAATTCAGGAATTAGTTTACCAAACGTGGCCTTGTAATCAGCTGTAGCAGTTGCAGCACCAATTGCCGTGGCTGCCTTATCGAAATTTGAATTTGATTCAGCAATGAGTGCCTCTTTGGTTACATAGTTGCCGTTTGTGGTAGCGGCTGTAGTGCCTTCATTTTGAATAAGGCCCGCAAAGTAAATAGATCCAAGTCTTGCATACGCATAACCTTTCCACCAATAAGCCCATGCTTCCACTGTTGCTTTTTTTGTAGCTGCACCTGTGCCGGTAAAAGTGGTGTTAGAAGCAATCTTCAACACCTGGTTGGATGCAGTAATCATGTTGTACATATAAGCCCACTCATAAAAAGTAGGGTTACTGCCTTGCTGCGCATTGAAATTAACGCTACGCAATAATGCATATTGCGTATTTACAGCACTAGGGTTTAACACCACAGCCCCGTTGTCGAGTGTCACTTTATTTGGCAGCCCGATCTGGTTTAAATAGGCATTTGCAGCCTCTGCACCAATAATGTCGCCCATTAACTCATGAAAGCCAGTAGCGCCGGCCCAAAAGCGACCATAAACGCCATCTGAATATTTGAGGTCAAAGAAACCATTTCTGTAAACAGAACCCTGCGCAAGTGACACTACGCCTGTTTCTGTCTGGGCACTTTCAGGTGTAGGTTGGTTTGTATTGCTAATGTCTAAATCTTTTTTGCACGACGATGCAAACAATGAAACACCCAATAGTCCAACCAATATTGTATTATACTTCATGTAATAAGTTTTAAGAGTGAATTAAAATCCCACGTTCAAACCAAGGGTGTAGGCTTTCGTGTTTGGAATAGTATTGTGATCAACACCGCGGTCAAAAGATGAGTTTGAACCTCCGGAGCTAATTTCAGGATCAAAGCCGCTATAATTTGTAATGGTAACCAGGTTGCGACCAGACAATACCAATTGCAGGCGCTGAAATGCTTTTAGATTAAATATTTTACCAAAGTCTACACCTACTGATAGGTTTCTTAAGCGACCGAAAGAAGCATCTTCATAGAAATAATCTTTTGTACCATTGTTTGCACCAGCCTGGTAAATGCCACGATAAAAAGCTGTATAGGCTTCGGTTTTTCCATCGATAGTGATCGGGTTCGTATAATCTGAACTGATACCATCCCTGTACATCCAGCTTTTGGTTTGGTTGTACAAATGGCTTCCACTTACCCAATCCCACTGCATGTTAAGGGAAACAATACCCTTGTAGCCGAAGTTATTAATAAAGCTCATATTGAACTTTGGGTTTGGATCGCCGAAAGCATATTGTCCAGGTGAGTTGACGGGGCGCTTAGTTGCTTTATTTACCAGGTACCCGTTGCTAGCTACTTCATAATTAACCTGGTCTGCTTTTGCAATAAAGGGCAGGCCTGTTATCGGGTCAAGTTGGTCCAGAGATTTAAGAATTAGGAAGCCAAACAACTGGCCGATTTTCTCGCCGGCTTTTAAGGTAATACCTGAACTTCCCGCAGCAGAAGTAACTACTACATCTGCACCTGTTACACGTGTGATCTTAGATGTTTGTTTTGAGAAATTGGTGGTAAAATCCCAGGTAAAGTCTTTTTGAGAAAGCACATTCAGGTTTAGTGACGCTTGTATGCCGTTTGAGCCAAGACCAAACGCATTGTTCAATATGCTACCTACACCAGTTGAAGGAGCAGCATCAACCCTGTAAATGGCGTTGTCTGTGTTCCTTTTCCAATAGGTAAAAGAGAAATTGGCTGTTTTTAACCAGGCACCTCTAAACAAATTCAGACCTAAGTCAATACCATATTCTGTTTCCTTTGATAACTCTACAGAAAGCAATGGATTTGGACTAGAGGTGGGGAAAGTGAATACACTGTTTAAACCGAGGTTGGCAGCTCCTAAAACCGGGAAACGCTGAAAGGCACCTGGCTGAATACCTGCCTCACCATAAGCTGCTCTAATTTTAAAATCAGTTAGGGTACTTGAAATTGAAGAGTTCTGGATGAAGTTAAACCGGGAAATGTTTAAAAAGGCATCACCTCTTGGAAAAGTTTGCGCAGTGGCACCACTGCCGAAAGCGGAAGAAAAATCACTTCTCACTCCTACAGCTACGCCTGCAATATCGCCATATTCAAAACGCTGATTGGCTAAAAAACCATAGGTGATAAACGGCTCTACATAATCTCTTACCACTTTATACACTGATGCCTGCGTAGCATTCCATGGAGAGTATCCGGGTGCGTCGTAACCATAGGCACCAAACTGCTGGTACCTCCTTTTTCGGTAATCATATGCAACAGTAGTAGTAGTCTTAATAGGAATTTTTAGGTGGAAGTCCTTTTCAAAGTCAGTACGGATGGTTACAGTACCAATTAGGTTTTGAAAAGTGGTTCTTTCAATATAATTATCAATTTCACCCGTTGTAGAACCATCTCCTGCAGCATTGGGGTTGAAATTGCCTAAAAAGTATTGTTGATCCACTGCATTTTTGTTCTGCGACTGGTCCTCGTACCTATAAGTTGTATTTTCGTTTTGTGCATTGAGGCTGTACTTGGCGTCTAATTCTACAAATTTCGAAAACTTGTAATTCAGATTGAAGCTTTGAATGATATCAACTTTGTTAATTAGGGTACTTGTATATTGATTAATAAAATTGGGGTTCTCAGCATTTACACCTGCTGCATCTCCAAAGTAATGTCCGTAATTACCATCAAGGTCTTTAAAATCATAATTGGCAAATGGACGCGTATTATTTAAAGCATAAACAATACCCCGGCCAGTTTGATCATTCAACGTGTTTTTAGTATAAACCAATTGGGTTAAACTGGTCAATCGTAAATTTTTCGCAAGTTCAATTCCAAACTTACCTGTTAGGTTAGATCTCTCGTAATCACCATTGTTTTTAAAGTTGGAGTTCTGTTTGTTATTGGAGGCAGACAACAAGAAATCAACTTTATCCCTGCTAC
Organism: Chitinophagales bacterium; assembly: GCA_038211085.1. Taxonomy (GTDB): domain Bacteria; phylum Bacteroidota; class Bacteroidia; order Chitinophagales; family Chitinophagaceae; genus Segetibacter. Next base: position 8,400 of record JBBQVY010000184.1, read on the forward strand.
CTGTCATGCTGATTGAATTGTTTAACACATAACCTTTTCTGAAAAACATATCATAATGGTCGTAGTACTGCAAATTCTTGTCGTAAGGTTTTTTTGCAAAACTAGTAACACTTAACGCACTGTATTGAACGTTGGCATCATAAGAGCTTAACTCCGGATCAAAAACCAATGGCTGACCATTTGATTTAATTACGTTATTATTTGCATCGGTAGCAAAAGCATGAAATCTTGCTTTGGAAACACCGCCAATGTTCAGCAATTCATTTGTTGTAGCACTACTGCTGACATCAATATTGAACTTTCCGGCTTTTGCCTTTTTAGTAAATAACTGTATAACGCCGTTGGCGCCTTGTGCTCCATACAACGACGCCGCGGCAGCACCTTGCACTATTTCCACCTTCTCAATAATGTTTACATCAATTGAGTTAAGGTCAGTTGCGCCCACCTGCAAACCATCCAACAGGATCATTGGTGAGGTTCCGCCCTGGATGCTGTTGATACCGCGCAAAACAATGTTTAAGCTTTGTCCAGGGTTACCATTAGTGCTGGAAATTTGGGCACCTGCAACTTGTCCCACCAACTGCTGACCTACATCCCCCGATGGAGCTTTTACCTGGTTAGCCAGGTTAACTGACTCAACAGCAATACCAAGCTTCTTCTTGCTTACTGCTGATCCTGTTCCGGTTACAACAACTTCGGACAAGCTCATTACCGAACCTTCCAGCGAGATTGATACTGGCTGACCAGGTTTGGCCTTAATTGATTTTTGAAAATAACCAACCGAGGTGATCATTAAAGTTTCCTCGCCCTTGGCTGTTTTTAGAGAGAAGGTACCGTCAGTTGATGAAATTGCAGCGGAGCCGCCTTTAATAACAACAGATACTCCTTCAATAGGTGCCTTCGTCACGCTATTAATAATCTTACCTGAAATTACTCCCTGGGAGAAGGAAGTAAATGACAGGAATAGCAAAGCTGTTACGAACAGAATCGTTTTTCTCATGTGCATTAGTTTTGTAGTTAAAAAAAACCTGATATTAAAAAACCAAAAAGCCACGCGTTTTTAATAAGCATGGCAATCGTTTCTTTCGGGCAAAACCAAATATAAATGTTATTAAATCTTTAACACTTTAAATTTTGCTTAAATACAAAAGAATGTTCTATGAGAAATTTATTCAATACTAGATGAGGTAGGAAGAATTAAGGTTTTTATTTAAATGTTCGGCAAGTTCAATTTCTTTAAAAGAAGAAAGAATATCAGGCTTGTTTCTTTTAATACATACCGTATGTTCGTAATGGGCTGAAGGTTTCCTGTCTTTGGTGCGCACCGTCCAGCCATCTTCATCGTAAAAAACTTCTTTTACACCTAAGTTTATCATGGGTTCAATAGCTATTACCATTCCGTCTTTAAGCTTAGGACCATTACCACGTTTTCCAAAGTTGGGTACCTGCGGATCTTCGTGCAGACTTCTGCCTAATCCATGACCCACTAATTCCCGAACTACACCATATCCACGTTGCCTTTCAGTATAATCCTGTATGGCATAAGCTATATCGCCAATGCGGTTCCCTTGCACAGCTTTTTCAATGCCTTTATATAATGAATTTTTTGTTACACGCATTAATTTCAACACATC
>JBBQVY010000185.1:0-9955 GCA_038211085.1 Chitinophagales bacterium
CATCTACCTATACACAGGTGTTTACGTTTACGAAACCCATTAAGAAATACGCCGCAAATATGGCAATAGTTAGCACTGATAAGAAAACGATCATCATCAAAAACGATTTGCAGGAGTTGTTTGAAAACCCAAAGGCATTAGAATATTCAATCAGTTATTAGGTTTATAAAATACGAAGTTGGAATGGTTTGGGCCGGCCCCTCGGGGGCGGGGTAAACTTTCTATTGAAAAGTCTACAGAGCGGTTTCCCCTCCGGGGCATAAACACCAACCTCAACTTATATAGCGTAATGAAGATCCTCAAATGCCTAATGTGCTACAATTGCATGACCCTTGCAAAAAAATCTCAATTGTACGCCAGAGGCGTAACCGCTCTGTAGACTAACCCATTAAAATTTTATTCCTGTCCCGGCGGGGCAGCCCAATCTTTGGTGAAGTTGCTCCTTTGGAGAATATTCAATTTTTAGTGTGTAAGCATTCGTCGACATAAGGGTCTTTATACAACAAAGCTCCTTATCCAGGCATAACGCCAAACTTTAGTGTGTAATAATTGCACTGCGATCATACACATTTTCTCCGGAATTAGTCCTGCCACATAATTCAGGTGTTCAGTCATATGTTTAATTGATGTTGATCACTCTTAGCCTGTTAATTTACAGTTTACTTTACCTGGTATTGTGTAACACTTTCCAGGTAAAGCAGGCATGAAAATATTTATCAATCTTGTTGTCACTGTACTAAATTGTATCTTTTACAAGATTATCTGCACTATAAAAAAGAAAGCACATGAAAAAATTTCTGGGGGTTTTTGATGGATACAAAATGTCGAAAAGCACTTTGCAATATTCCATCCAGTTAGCCAGTAAGGCAAATGCCCACCTGGTAGGTGTTTTTTTAGACGAGTTTATTTACAGAAGCTATAATGTGTACAATATTTTAAAAAATGCTGATGATCCCTTTAATGAGATCAAGAAATTAGACCAGCAAGATTCTTTAAAACGCGACACATCTGTAAACATTTTTCAGCGGGCATGCGAGCAGGCCAAAATCAATTTTTCGATACATAGGGATAAGAGTATTGCATTACAGGAGTTGAAGCACGAAAGCATGTTTGCAGACCTGATTATCATTAACGAAAACGAATCGTTCAGTAAAAAAAAGGAGCCGCTACCCAGTACTTTTATGAAGGACCTGCTGGGCGATGTGCAGTGTCCCGTGATGTTGGTTCCACATGCATTTAAACCCATCGACTCGGTTTCGTTGTTGTACGACGGTGCACCTTCATCTCTGCATGCCATAAAAATGTTTAGCTATCTTTTTAATAATTTATTGGACCTGCCGGTAGAAGTGTATACCGTAAAAAAGGAACGGGAACAAGGCACGCACCTGCCCGATAATAAGTTGATGAAAGAATTTATCAAACGACATTTTCCGCAGGCCAAATACACCATAGTTACTGGCGAACCCGAGGAGCAAATTGTAGCTCATTTTCAACACCGGAAGGAAAATGAACTGGTGGTATTGGGCGCTTACAGACGTAGCGAAATATCGCGTTGGTTTAAAACAAGCATGGCTGATATTTTAATGAAAGAAACGGAAACCCCTTTGTTTATTGCCCATAATTAGCCGGTAGACTATTTCAATTTTTATTTCATTGCTGTGCCCTTTTCCTTGTATATTAACCACAACGATTGAAGGTCATTCCAGCACCCAAAATATTCAAGCGAATGAATTGGTATCATGCAAGCTTAGAAGAGGCATTTAATTTATTAGGCAGTAATGAGGAGGGGCTTACCAATGAAGCTGCCGAAAAAAAATTACAGGCAAACGGAAAGAACGAATTGGAGGAAGGTTCCAGGAAGAGCATAGCTGCCATGTTATTGTCCCAGTTTGCTGATGTAATGATCATCATACTTCTAATTGCTGCAGTCATCAGTGGTTTTATCGGCGACCTTACTGATACCATTGTTATCCTGGTTATAGTTGTATTAAATGCATTAGTTGGTTTCCTCCAGGAGTATCGTGCAGAAAAGGCAATGCAGGCTTTAAAAAGTATGTCGGTAACGCAAGCCAGGGTTTTACGAAACAAACAGGTAATTACCCTGCCTGCCCCAATGTTGGTTACAGGCGATGTGGTTTATTTGGAAGCTGGCAACGCGGTGCCTGCAGACCTGCGCATTATAGAATCAATCAATCTTACAGTTGACGAATCATCCCTGACAGGTGAATCGCTTGCCGTCGAAAAAATTGATGATAGTATTGAAGATGATAAACTTCCATTGGGCGATCAGCGAAACATGGCTTTCAAAGGTACCCATGTAGTTAAGGGCAGGGGGAAAGGCCTTATAGTAGCTACCGGAATGCAAACAGAGCTGGGTCGCATTGCAGGAATGCTGCAACAAGAGGAAAGCCTGACACCGTTGCAAATACGTATGGCTTCTTTTGGTAAAAAATTGTCAGTGATAGTACTGTTGCTTTGTATAGTATTTTTTATAGCAGGGTGGTTAAGGGGAGAAAATATCACTACAATGATATTAACCAGTATATCGCTTGCTGTAGCTGCAATACCAGAAGCATTGCCTGCAGTAATTACCATTTCACTTGCACTTGCTGCTAAGCGAATGATCAAATTTAATACCCTGATACGCAAGTTACCAGCAGTTGAAACCCTTGGTTCGGTTAATTATATATGTACCGATAAAACTGGTACACTTACTAAAAATAAAATGACGGTTGAGCAGGTATACGTGGATGGGCAGTTACTTAATAGCAATCATTTGCCTTCATTGGATGACCATGCAAACTTATCATTGCTGTTACATGCATTTGTGCTAAACAACGACTCAACTGTGGCTACTGATAAATCCCTTAATGGAGATGCTACAGAAACTGCTTTACTACAGGTGGGGCTGGAGCATGGAATTCAACCAAATACCTGGGAACGTAAAAATGAAATAGCTTTTGATGCAGCAAGAAAGTTAATGACCACTTTTCATACCACAGAAAAAGGTGTTGTTTCTTTTACAAAAGGAGCCCCTGATATTTTATTGAAACAATGCAAAAATGTAGATAACAAAGGTGTGTTGGCAGCTATTGAAACCATGGCTGCAAAAGGCGAGAGGGTATTGGGTTTTGCTTACAGGTTTTGGAATGAGGTGCCTGCAAAGCCAGATGTAAATGTTCATGAGAAAGACCTTGAGTTTTTAGGTTTGTGTGGAATGATAGACCCGCCGAGGGAGGAAGTTTTTGCCGCAATTGAAGAATGTAAACTTGCAGGTATTGTACCGGTTATGATAACAGGCGATCATCCATTAACAGCTAAAAACATAGCTGAACGAGTGGGTATTATTAGTGATCAAAAAGACCTTGTACTGTCAGGTTTGCAATTGGCGGAACTTGATGAAAAGGAGTTTTTTGAGAAGGTTGAAAGTATTAAAGTGTATGCCCGTGTGTCGCCAGAACAAAAGCTGCAAATTGTAAAGATGTTGCAGAAACGTGGAAACTATGTGGCCATGACAGGGGACGGCGTAAATGATGCACCCAGCCTTAGACGAGCCAACATTGGAATTGCAATGGGTATTACCGGCACCGATGTTTCTAAGGAAGCGGCACACATGATATTGCTCGACGATAATTTTTCTACTATTATAAAAGCAGTAAGAGAAGGCCGTCGCATTTATGATAACATTTTAAAATTTATCAAATACCTGATGACTACCAACTCAGGTGAACTGTGGACGCTATTGATAGGTCCTGTAATTGGTTTGCCTATTGCCTTGCTGCCTATTCATATACTTTGGATTAACCTGGTGTCTGATGGTTTGCCTGCCATATCACTATCCTTTGAAAAGGAAGAAGACAATATTATGCAACGAAAGCCCCGGCCTGCAAAGGAAAGTATTTTTGATAATGGCAGGGGATTAGACATGATTTGGGTAGGCTTGTTAATGGCAGGTGTTGCCTTGTCTGCACAGGCTTACGCTATACACATGGGCATGCATTGGCAGACCATTGTTTTTAATGTTTTATGCCTTAGCCAAATGGGCAATGTATTAGCCATTCGATCAGAATCCAAGTCTTTGTTTAGCGTGGGAATATTTAGCAATAAGTTATTGATCGGCTCCGTAGCACTGGCTTTTGCACTACAGTTTTTAGTTACCTATGTTCCGGCATTTCATAAAATTTTTAAAACATCAAGCCTTAGCCTTGCTGAGTTTGCATTAGTTACCGTAGCCTCGTCTGTAATATTTTTTGCAGTAGAAATAAAAAAGTTTGTGGTCAATAGAAGACAACATAACCATGCTGTGACAGCATGATTTAAATCTATTTGTACTCACCAAATTCGGCCCTGAGTACATCTGAAATTTCGCCCAGGGTACAATGCTGCTCTACAGCTTCAATTACTACAGGCATAAGGTTGCTGCCATTTATTGCTGCAGCTTTAATTTTAGAAAGAGCATTAATTACAGCCTCACTATCGCGTTTTTGCTTAAGACTATTAAGTTTGTCCGTCTGTATTTGTCGTATCGTATCATCTATTCTAAAAGGAGGAATGGCGTTTTTTTCTTCTACAGTAAATTTATTTACACCTACAATAATAGTATCTCCACTCTCCACCTTCTTTTGATGTTCATAAGCGCTTCGTGCAATTTCTTCCTGCATAAAACCTTTTTCAATGGCACTAACACTGCCACCCATTGCATCAATTTTAGCAACCAGTTCCCAGGCTTTTTGTTCTACTTCGTTTGTAAGTGCCTCAACAAAATAGGAGCCGCCCAAAGGATCAGCAGTATCGGCAACACCACTTTCAAAACCTACAATTTGTTGTGTACGTAAGGCTATACGGGCAGCTTCTTCTGTAGGCAGGCTTAGCGCTTCGTCGTAACCGTTGGTATGTAAACTTTGGGTGCCACCCAATACAGCAGCAAGCGTTTGAATAGTAACCCTGCTAATGTTGTTCATGGGTTGCTGGGCTGTAAGCGTACTGCCTCCGGTTTGTGTATGAAAGCGCAACATCATTGCTTTCTCCTCCGTTGCACCCAGGTCTTTCATCATTTTGGCCCACATGCGCCGGGCTGCTCTAAACTTAGCTACTTCTTCAAATAAATTATTATGTGCATTAAAGAAGAAGGAGAGGCGTTTGCCAAACACGTTTATATCCAAACCTCTTTGTAATGCAGCCTCAACATATGCCTTGCCATTGCTTAATGTAAATGCAATTTCCTGTACAGCGGTACTGCCAGCTTCGCGAATGTGGTAACCCGATATGGAAATGGTATTCCACTTTGGTAACTCTTTTGCACACCATTCAAAAATGTCGGTAATAATGCGCATACTAGGTTTGGGAGGATAGATATAGGTACCCCTGGCAGCATATTCTTTTAGTATATCGTTTTGGATGGTGCCTGTTATGACGGACAGGTCTGCACCCTGTTTTTTGGCAAGGGCAACATAAAAAGCAAGCAGTATAAAACCTGTTGCATTTATGGTCATAGAGGTGCTTACCTGTTGCAGGGGAATGCCTTTAAATAATGCCTCCATATCCTGCAGGCTATCAATAGCCACACCTACTTTACCCACTTCCCCATCGGACAATGCATGGTCGCTGTCGTACCCGATTTGTGTGGGCAGATCAAAGGCTACACTCAAGCCACTAACTCCCTGCGACAGCAGGTAATGATATCTTTTGTTACTTTCTTCAGCAGTAGAAAATCCTGCATATTGCCGCATGGTCCACAGTCGGCCACGATACATGTTTGGCTGGATACCCCTTGTAAAAGGAAAGGTTCCGGGAGCCTCCCCCAACCCCTCCGAGGGTGCCCCCCCAAACCCCTCCGAAGGAGGGGCTTTCAAAACGTCTTTGGACGTGTAACATTCCTTTATTTCAATGCCGCTGGTGGTGTGTATTTTGCTCATAGCAAGGTCTTTGGTTTTAACTCCCCCCTGGGGGATATAGGGGGCATTACATTAACTTCTTTGCCTCATAACTCAATACTTCGCTTACTACTTCGTGAAGCTGTCCTTTCTTGTCGGTCATCAAATATTCCAATAATAGTTTGTTAAGATCTAGACCAGTAGCATTGGGAGGAAGTGCATTAGCCAGTTGATTTACTACGAGCATGTTTTGTTCCTTTAAATTTTTAACCGCGTTCCATGCATCGGCCGAAACATATATCTGTTGGGTAATATTGTGGTCAAACTCTTCTTTAATACTACGCGTAAGCAGCATCTGCATGTCTTTGGCGCTTATGCCCGGTTGGTTAATTCGGCTGATAAGGTTGGGCAGGGCAATGCGGTCTACAAGTAAGGTTAAACGCTCGTAAGCCTGTAGACGTAATGGATTATTTGGAGCGTCGCCTGTTGTATTTTTCTCATTTTTAGCTCCCTCGCGTTGCTGGTAAAACAGGTAGGCTAAAAAGCCGGCAAACATCAGCACAATAATCACACATAACCAAAGGGTGGTACTTTCCATACGGAATATTTTTTGGCAAAAGTAAGGCCTTGGGTGGGGATCAAGTCAAAAGTCAAAAGTCAAAAGTCAAGAGTAAAAATTAGCATGAATGGTAAATGGGAGAATGAAAAATGAAGAATAAAAAATTTAATAGCATGAATGGTGAAGGGATCATGTTTCAAAATGTGGAAGGCAAAGCATGTCATGTTTTACCTTTTTACTTTTTGATCTGGGAAAGGACAATACATCACAAAAAGGAAGGTTAAATATCAAGTCTTACCTTTTTACTTTTTCTTTCCGACGTTTCACTTTTCGCGCCTCCATTTTTACTTTTGATTTTTTACTTTTAACTTAAATAAACATAGCTTTTCCTTCATTCGAAAACCGGTAAGCCATGTAGAAAAACGATTGTCTGTATTTTTGTAAAAAAACGGAAAGCATGGAAATAGCAATTAATACACCAGTAACATTAACAGAAGGCGCTGTAAGTGAGCTACGCAGGTTGATGTGTGAACCCGGATTTGATGTTGAGCAGTCTTTGCGTGTAGGCGTTAAAGGTGGTGGATGTAGCGGCATGACATATGTACTTGGTTTTGACCAAAAAGAGGATGGCGATGATGAATTTGAAATAGACGGCATTGGTTGTATAATGACAAAGGCCCACGAAATATATTTAATGGGAATGGAAATTGATTTCCAGGGAGGATTAAATACCCGGGGATTTACTTTTACCAACCCTAATGCAAGCAAGACCTGTGGCTGCGGTACCAGCTTTGCGGTATAAGAGATTTTTTTTAAGCAACAAAAAAGAGCAGCTCCGGCTGCTCTTTTTTGTTGCTTACTTTTTAGATGGAGTATGCAATCATTAACTTAAAGATTGATATGAAAATCCATCAGGGCTTTTGATGTTCGGCCACATAATGTTGCTTCAATACATCTTCCCCAAACTCATTACCCTTCTCCCGCCAAATAGCATGTATGTGGTTGGACACGCCTTGGTCCGCCATTATTATCAAATTCAATAAGAAAAGTTGGCCCGTTTAAATTGTAGTAATGCGCTTCCTTTTCTTTGTAGGCGCCTATCCATCCAAAGTATACATTGCCTACACCCGCCTTTGCAATTTTCTCATATTCGTTTATTGCCTTTTCGTAGCTAAGGTTGAAGACAAACTCCCGTATCATTTGCTTTACAATTTCCTGCTGCCCGGCGTTCAATTCACTACCCTTTATTCCCCAGTTATCTACCAGTCGCTTACCGCTTTCGGCAGAAGTTAAAATATCGCCGGGTACTTCCCTGCTCATAGTTGCTTTTGCTTGGAAGTAAAGTTTGAATAGAAAAAGTCTATAATAATCTTTTATATCCAACCCATATAAAATGACGAGTATTTTAATCACTGAATAAATTTTATATATTAGTACTTATCAACAATTTTATTTTGGTGACATTTTCCAATCTGATCAAGATTTTTTTTGTTGTAATTGTTATTGGCAAATTACAAAGCTGTAAACCTGAAATTCATTCGTTTACAGCCACGCCTAAAATTGTAATCAATAATCAAAAAGTGCATTTAGAATGGAAGGTTTCAGGTACGCCTACAATTGAGTTTGAAGAACACTTATCTCAAGATTCAATTATGCTTTTGAAGTTTGATTTGATAGTAAAGAAAGGAGATAAAGAAGTAAGGAGCACTCAAATCGTGGAGCGGTTTAAAGATACCATAATGATCGTATTTGCAACTACCAAAGTGGATGGTGAATTTGTAATAGCTGAAGGAGAACGTGATTTTGCAAAGTGGAGCAACTTTCAAATTGTGTCGGTAAACACTGAAATGCCCCGGGAGCTAATCATCAGTCATAGCAATGTTATAGCAATTGTTTCTGCATCTGGTATTCCTTCTGCAGAGCTGAAGGGTACCACAGCCAGCGGCACCTGGGTACTAAAAACCAGGATGACTAAAAATGAAATAAATACTCCTTCTGAAAGACCAAATGAGCTTACAATTAGAGCTACTATTAAACCTGTAAATTTTTAATATGGCAAACGTTTTGGATAAGGTAAAGACTATTGTAATCCTTATGTTCGAAAACCGTTCATTCGATCATATGCTGGGACATCTTAAACAAGAAAATATTAACCCTGCTGTAGAAGGGTTGAAAGATCCTTTAATTGATTTTAAAAATATTTTCAATGGTGTCGTTTTTCCTGTATTTAAAATTCATCAGGATGTAGGAATGAACAATGATTTACCGCACAAGAAAGACCAGGTAACTGGCCAAATGCAAAAGAGTCCTGTAACGGGTAAATTTACTATGAATGGGTTTGTGGAGGAGTATTCTAAAGCTATTGGTCAATTTCCCGGTAAAGAGTGTGATCCAATGGGTTTCTTTCCATCCTCATTACTACCGGTAACCAGTTTTCTTGCCCGTACTTTTTGCACTTGCGATAATTGGTTTACACCTATACCTACCGGTACGCAACCAAATCGTAACATGGCTTTTTCAGGAGACTCCTTTATAAGCGACAATAGCGTTTTGCTGCGGATAGGGGAGAAGAATATCTTTGATTGGCTTAATAGCCCAGAGCCTGATAAAAAGGTGCGGTGGCGTGTTTACCATTCCGGAATTTCTTACTTCTTACTATACCCCTCATTGTTACACCATGTTTTTGGTTCAAACTTCAGATCTTATAGTCAACTGGCGGTTGATATTCAATCAGAACCTGAGGATACTGCTCCGGAAGTAATCATCATAGAACCGGTTTACAAAGATGCCCCCCATGTGTCACCTGTACGTGCCAATGATAATCATCCACCACTTGCTGTAGGTTGGGGTGAGGATTTTTTGAGGCGTACCTATGAAGCCTTAAGCAGTAATCAAAAAAAATGGGAAAGCACTGTTTTTTTAGTATACTATGATGAACATGGTGGTTTTTACGATCATGTGCTTCCTCCGGAAATTAAGTTTAAAATACAGGGAGGAACTGAGTTCGATAGTCTCGGTCCGAGAATTCCCGCCATTATTGCTTCACCATTAGTTAATAAGGGTTCTGTTTGCCACCACCTATTCGATCATACTTCTGTATTACAATTTCTTGCTGAAAAATTTACTCCTGGAAAAGATTATTCTGAAGCTGTTAAAAGCAGGAGATTGAAGGGTATCGAAAGTATTAGCGTAGCCCTGGATAATCCAATTTTTTGGCCTGCACCGCCCCCTCCGAGCCAACCAATATCAGTACCGGCAATATTGGGGAGTAACATTTCAGAAGGCCCCCAGACCGACGTAGCCGAAGCTTTTGAGGTGTCAGTCAATGAAATTCTTCTTAATCATAATCAAGAAGGATTGAAAAAGTTTCCTGAATTAGCACAATGGAAAATATCGGCAGATAATGCCATTAGATGATGCGCAAGATTAAAATGAATATTACTACATCGGCAGATGATTTTATCGGAGGTTCCAACCTTGAATGAAACCGGTACATCTTCGATGTGCATATATCTTCCCGGAA
>JBBQVY010000186.1:0-9950 GCA_038211085.1 Chitinophagales bacterium
GATAAAATAATGATGGTTCTTTCGGGTGGGGTTTTCATGCTTTTAAAAGCACGGCCCAACTCTACCAAACCGGCTGTTCCGGTGGCGTTGTCCAATGCACCGTTGTAGATGGAATCTCCTGTTGCATCTGGTTTGCCAATACCCAAATGATCCCAGTGGGCTGAGTAGATGATTACTTCGTCAGGATGTTTGGAACCGGTTATTTTACCAATAACATTGTACGATTTATTGTAGGTAGCCTGCACCTTCATGGAGGTTGTTAAACGGGTATTTAATGGTATGCCTTTAAACCCACGTTGGTTGGCTTTTACCAGCAGGCTTGAATCGAAACCGGCAGCAATAAATAATTTATTCGCAATGGTTTCAGTAACCCATCCGATGACATCGCAGTTCGGTATGTTTTTTCCACTGTTATCCAATTGAAGCCTGGAGGTATTGAAACTATTTTGCTGCACGCTAAAAGGATAGCTTGCTGCTTTGGTATTATGAATGATCAGGCAACCTTTGGCTCCCTGCCGGGCAGCTTCTTCAAACTTATAAGTCCAACGTCCATAGTAGGTCATGGTGTTTCCTTTAAAGAGCGTGGTATCGCCCGACCAAAAGCCCGGATCGTTTACCATAACCAGTACCACTTTTCCCTTTACATCCAGGCCTGCATAATCGTTCCAGTTGTATTCCGGTGCCACTACGCCATAGCCGGCAAACACCAGTTCAACTTTGTCGAGGCTCTCAGTAGAATCGGGTTTATCGGTCCAGATAATATAGTCGTCAAAAGCCTTTAAAGTAAAGTTGCCTTTGGGAGATGCAACGTCCATGGAAGGCGCTGCTTTTGCTAAGATGCTCACCATCGGCACTTCCTGTATGTAGCTATTGCCATTGGCCGGCTCAAGGCCTGCAGCTTTAAATTGTTGCTGCAAATAAGCAATCGTTTTGGTTTCGCCTTCGGTAAAAGGCTTGCGACCCATAAACGAATCGGAAGCTAATACAGAAACATATTGCTTTAAACTGTCGGCGTTAATGGTTGCAGCGCCATCATCCGTTGAAGTGGTTGTATGGTTCTTTTGACTACAGGCCGTAAATAAAACGAGGGCAATAGAGACTAGCCATTTTGGAGCGTTGCGCATAGGTGGTTTAGGTTTGAAATAAAAGTAACTCAATGGTTTGATAAGTTGGATTTGAAATCGAATTCTCTGTGATCCATAGTTAGAAATGTAGAGTACTATTCTTAATAAAATTCCCTTTTACAAACCTTCTGCATTTCAATTTGTTGCAGATAATAAGTAAGCTTCATTGCGAGTTATAATTTTTGGGTTCGCAAAAAGGTTATTTGAAAATGACACTTTAAAAGCATCAATGAGTTTCACGCAAAGAATACATAAGGAGCAAAGGCGACGCCAAGGTTGCTCTTCTTTTCGCCTTTGCGTGGAATTCCCTTTGCGCCTTTGCGTGAAATTGTACATAGTAATGCTATCATCATTAATGTGAATGTAAATTTGGGGGTGTCAAAACTCCCGAGGAAATTTTAAGTAGCTTTTAAAAGTGTCATTGGCAGTTATTTGAAAATGACACTTTAAAAGCATCAATGAGTTTCACGCAAAGAATACATAAGGAGCAAAGACGCCAAGGTTGCTCTTCTTTTCGCCTTTGCGTGGAATTCCCTTTGCGCCTTTGCGTGAAATAGTACATAGTAATGCTATCATTATTAACAGAGGACGCAGAGAAAACTTTGTGTTTCTCTGTGGGTATTTCCTCTGGTTGTTCTCTGTGATTAAAAAATGTCATCTTCAAAGAACTTTTTTTAAACCCAAAAATTAACCAGTCACAATGACGAGGAAATTGAATCGACTATCGCAGCAATTACACAGCGACAATTTGAATGCTCCCTGTTTCCAAACCTTCTCTATCAATTGTTTCCCTTCCTTATTTTTACAAAAACAACTCTACGGAAAGAATAATGGGGCTTCATCACATAACTGCTATAGCCGACAATGCAAAACTAAACCCTGACTTTTAAAAGTACCCATGCTTGAATATCAAAATTGCCATGCAGGTTAACAGCATAAACTATTCAAAGGGGGGGCTTTACTTATTGTAGACCAATAAGTACTTTTAATTAGCAATAAAGCGGTATTCTTCTAAACTTATTTAACATGCCCCTATCCAGGATAATTATTTTGTTGGTATTGATAGAGCTCTTTGGCCAACCTACACTCGCCCAAAGCCCGGAAATAGAAATTACAAAATGGGATTCACTCACTCTCTCCCAAGCGTTCGTAAACCTGGCGCTTACGCAACAATACTTTAATGCATTGCCAAATGAACGAGTCTCAAAAATCATCCCTTTTGAAGAAAACGAACTGAAGTCAATTATCGATTTGGGTTATATCAAGAGCAATTTATCCGTCATCAACCTAAGCCAAAGTTTACTTGAGCTAAATAAAGTAAAGCTGATGTTTAGAACAAAAACGGACAGTAGCCGAAACACTTTATTGCAATGGAAAGAATTGTTGTCAGCGTCTATTCAACATTTTAATGATGCCAGGCTAAGTGCTTATTTTTATGAAGCTACCGATCCTTCACCCATTGGAGATTACAAACGATCTTTTAATGAATTTATAGGGCTTCATGATACTCTGGCTGAAAAAATTATGATTGATCTGCGTAATATAAGAGCCAGTGTGGTTCCCTATTTCAACCAAAATATTTACCTGGAATTTCAACGTATTTTCTATTCGGTTACGCAGACAGAACAACTCAATTTCGATTCGCTTGCTTACTTTACCTCACTGTTTAATCTCCCCTTAAGCCGCCACATACTGGATATGAAAGAAGAGATAAGAAAGAGAAACCTGGAGTCGGCTGCCGAAAATTTTACTGTCAATAGTTTTTTTAATACAGATAAAAAACTGGACCTAATTTCAAAATACCTGCAATTGTATTACCTGGCGGGAAAAGAAAGCAAGAGCAAAATAACCCCCGAAGAACAAGATATTTTATACACAAATTATAGAAAGTTTAATGTTGACCTGGAGTACTATTATGAAAGTGGTTTGGCGGATTCGTTTTTTATAAAAGAAATTAATAGTAGTACCAGTAAAAGCCTGTTTAACAGATTGAAAAAAAAGTACTCATTAAAAAATATACCCGGTAAACCTAAACACATGGCCATACCAAGCATGATAGGTAATGAAGGTGGAGGCGGCAAATACTTCTTCCCCATTCCGGCACCCCGGCCATCTACATTGTTGTATATCGAAAATTTTAAGCCTGCACTAAATACTTACAAGCTGGTGAACAATTACCTAATGAATATTTTTAATGGTGGCGGATATAGCAACCGCTTGCATTACTACTATGTAAAATCGGGGTTTGCTGTAACCACCAGCCTCGAAAAAATTAATGAAGATGGCAGCCCTGCAAGTGGCGACCAACGCTGGGCTGTTTCTGTGGGTGGCAATGGATCTTTCTCTTTGTACCAGACATTTAAATCCATCTTTTTTGAAACGGAATCTAACTTTAGAATATTTGCACTGGTAGTATCGCCAAACAATGCTACCGTGCAAAGCAGCGCATCATCGCTGGCCGCAATGAATGAATTGATACAGTATAGCTATCCATCGTTACCTGCGGACCTGGAGAACGTTGTACCTACCTCCAAAATATTATCTGTATTGGTATACCAGTACAAGCAAAGCGACATTGGAAAGGTACCCATGCTTGAATTAAAGAAACCCATCCCTGTTCAAAAGCATTTGACCAATTCGGGGCTGGGGGCCTTATTGAATCCTTAAACAAGTTTGAACGATATTTCACTATTTAATTAGGGTCACCATTTTTCAAAAGGTATTCACGCATAGCAAATTCAATCGGAATTACCTCCCCGTTTACTAATGAAACATTTATTAAAATGTTGGGACAGCTACCCCATCCCCTGTAGCCAAATGCATAACCAAGCGAGGCCTCTTTGCCAACATGTACACTGTCAATAAAACCGGTACAGGGCCATTTGTAGGTTACGTCTTTTATTTCCTTTGTCCTGAACGATGGTACATCAATCCATATAAGCCAATCGTATAGGTTGGTATTTGTTATGGGCACTTTTATAGCACGTGGTACCAGCAGGTTTTCAATAGGGTTTGTTTGCTCTTTGCGTAACCTGTCGGTCACAGTTTTAAAGTCCCTGTTCTCATACGCTTCTCCCCTGCCACTCACTACTAACTGTAGCAATTCCTGTGTACGCATTTTAGCAGAGGTTGCTTCTTCCTGTGCATTCAATGCGGCTATCTCTTTTTGCCTGGAGTTGATAGAATAAAATACCAGGAAAATGATCAGTAACAATGTAACAATAGCCGAAGTAATAATGGTTTTCCGTTGCCTTCTGCGCTTCTCCAGGCGCTTGGTTTCTTCTTCGTGTTTTAAACGTTCTGCTTCTTCCTGTTCCTTTTTTAGCCTGGCAGCTTCTTTTTCATTCTTAATTCTTTCACTTTCTTTTAAAAATGCCATTGTACCATCAAACCCTTCTTTGTAACGATTTGCCCAGGTGGCTGTGGGTTTAAAGGTGTTGTACCAGTCAATAGCTACAACCAACTCCGTTCCTTCAAGTACGTCTCTTTTCTTGTTTTTGTATAGCCGGTTGGCTTCTGCTACCTGTAGATAAACAGATGCAAATTCTCCTTCTTCATCCACCCAATCATTCAATTTTTTCCATTGCCTTATCAGGCTTTCGTGAGAGATGTCTATAACAACATCGCCGGTATCTGCTGCTTTGTTTTTTACAAGGAAACATCGGTTGTCCCTTATAAACTGTTCCATAATTTGCAACAGATTTTCGGCGCTGGTATTACATAGTTCAGTTAATTGGCTTAGCAAAACAGGTCGCCTTATTTTTCTACCGTTCTCATCAATCGCCGTAAGCGCCTGGAACATTTCTTTAGTTATATCTAACTCTTCTTTAGTCATACCAACCAGTGCTTCATCGGCATGGTTAGACAAAGCTTTTTCAATTCCACCTATGTGTTTGTAGTCTTCAATATCCAGCTCATTGTTTTTGTCTTCCTTCTTTTCATAATCCCAAATGCGCATTAGTGCATGTTGTAATAAAGGCAATTCATCTTTTACCTTACCCAACTCGTTTAATAAAAGTGAAGTAAGAGACGGGTTGAGCTTGCCACCAAATAATTTTGCCGGTCCTTCTATCACCATTTTTAATTGCATGCGATTGAGCCTTGGTACCAGGTACTGGCTTTGATTCATAGCTTCGGGCAAACCATAAAACCGGGAGCAATCGCCAATAAAATCACTTCGCATGGTCATTACTACATATACGGGCACAACCCTTTGCTGTGCCATTTCCAGCAGGATGTTTACAAAGTCTATTGCTTCATCTTTTTTCTCTACATCATCATGCTCCATGGCAAAGCGAAACAATTCTTCAAACTGGTCTACCAGTAAAAAAAAATTGTTGTGTTGCTCTGTTACAAGTGGAGTAATGAGCCGAAGTAATACATCTGCTCCTTCTTCTTTAACCTGTTCAATAATATTTGTGATGATTGAGCCATCTGAGCCGGGATGCGTAAGGCTTGTGATAGACTCTACAAGGTTGTACAACGGGCTTTGGCCCGGCTTCATAATAGCTATACTCCATTTGTCACTATCGTCAACAAGGTATCCTGCTTTTAGAGAGGGTATTAATCCTGCTTTTAGCAGGCTTGATTTGCCACAACCGGAGCTACCCACCACTGCCACAAAATGATATTTGTGCAGGCGCTGTAACAGCTCCAGGGTTTGATCGTTACGGCCAAAAAACAACAGGCTTTCATCGGTCTCAAAAGGTCGCAGACCAACATAGGGATTTCTTTTATTGGCTATCATGCTGCACCCATTTTTATTGACTGAATAAATTGCTGCAACTGGTCTTTAGTCATGCTGGTGTTATCGCTGCTGTTTATCACGTTTACTTTTAAGAAGCGTTGGTTGAGGCCAATGTCGCCCGACTCTTTATGCGGCGGAGCCATATAGATAAAAAAATCTTCAATAGGATAGTTGTTGGTAATGATCAACTGCAACGCCGCACTCATGCGTTCAAGTACCCAATCTTTAGACACACTGCCATATAAAAAAATAAGTTTCTTAACCTGGCTCAGGCGGTCTCCCATCAGGTTCATATTCTTACGTGGATCGTCTTCCTGCGGATTTATAAAAGGCTGCACCTGGTTTTCTATTAAAGTTCTGCTTAGATCCAGCGCATACAACTGGTCGTTAAAATGCGTGTCGAGCAGTACAGAAATTTTATCGGTATCAACTGTCTTTTGCTGGTGCCTTGCCTTAACCTGTTCAGCAAAATCAATAATATCCTGCGCCAGTGTACTTTTAGATCCGCGAACAAATTCATACGTCTTCACGCCAGTCTTACCTGTTTCTATTCCCTCTAAAAATGTTTTATATTTTTCTTCTTCTACAGTAGTGATATCCGTTTCTGCCGGCATCCAGATCATTTGCGCTTTACCGGTTTGCAGAGCCAGTTCCACCTGCTTTTGCGGGTACCATATTGCAGTCTCCCCTACTATTTCCCTGCCCGAATATTCATCCAGCAGGTGTATAGAAATGTCGGCCTTTTGCAGGGCATCCTTTGCTGCTGATTCATGAGCAGCAGATTCGTCTGGTGGTGGTACCCCTGTTAAAACGGTGTAACCTTTTTTCTCCAGTTCAGTAATAATTCGTTTGCGGGGAGAACGTAATGTATCTGCTACCTCGCCCAGGTAAATTTTAAAAGTATCATCAGTTTTTAGTTCAACTGCCTGGCCTGGTAAAGCAGCAGGTGTAGCTGTTTTTTGAAGGTCGTTCAACAGGTTCCAGACTGCGTCTCTTATGTTTTGCATCTGGGTTTTAAACTCAGGCGTCAGAGTTTCAACCGTATCGCCAAAATCATCCTTTTCTTTCGCATCATGAAAAGGAAAACCACTGGTACCACTCAATTCCTTTGGCCATTGTTCAAAAGGAATGTTGTTGAGGAGCACATTCAAAATGCGTGAACGGTTGCCCACATTCAGCCCTACCTTATCAGTTTCTGCCTGTTTATAAAATGTGTCGAGCTCCTGTTGGCAATAGGTAGAGGCAATGTAACCGGGAGAGTTCAGGCAGATCATGATGGCAGATTCTTTTACGCCTTCTTCTATCGAGTTATCGAAGAGGACACTGCCATCCAGCTTTTTACTATCCCACCAAAAATTTACCAAACCCAGGCGGCCTGCACGTTTGGCCAGCATCAGGTTTAGATTATCGTAAAATTGTTTGATCCATCCATCGGCCTGGCCGGGGAAGGCAAGGTTATCAACATGGGCATAGCTTATAAAAATATCATAAGCATATCCCGGGGTAAAAGCCATGGCAATGTAGTTTTAGAAGTTATTGGTTGAAGCAAGAGTAAGGTAAGAAATCTGCACTATAAAAGGTGAAATTGAGCGTAATCCAAATTGTCGCATTCCACCAGGCGTTCCTATGGAACGCTTAAACTACTTTCCCTATATGTTCTACCCACGAAACGTTCCTTAGGAACGACTGGTGGCGTAGAAAATAAACGCATCAGCTTTTTTTCGTTCCTTATGTAACGATTTGTAATGGGTGCGACAATTTTGAATGCAGCCGTTGAATTGAGCGTAGGGGGCGTTAACCAAATTTAAAAATAATCACATAAATGTTGTATGAAGGCTTGCCCTCAGGTATTTGTATACCTTACCGGGTGTATTGTCAATATCGCTTACGGTTACCTGTAATTTTTCAGCATTCTCCTTCGATCTTAAAATGATTGTGACCACTTATGAAGAGCGCATTGATTTCATTGTACGTACAAAAAATATTTGCATCACAGGTGGTATTTCTTCTTTCTACATCACCCTCGTCATTAACTTTATAGCACTTCATTTTCCTAATCGGCCCTTGGATGGCATCGGTATTTATGGTGCTTTCCGGTTGCAAAATAGACATAAGCATTTAACATGAATATCGACTTTACACGGTTCCCTTCCCTTGAGAAGCACCTTTCTCCCCCGACAAAAGGATGGTCTGAAAGCGACGTGCCGCTAGCGCAACGAGGGGTACATGTGTCGTGGTTAGTCTCAATGGTGCAAGGCCTTATCAATGACATTAATCAACCGCGGGTATCGGCGATTGAGGAAGCAGAGCGGGCAATAAGTCACAACAAAGCAGGGAGCTATGGTATGCACGATCATCCGGACGTGCTGGTGCCGGTGGTGCCAGCATATTCATTGCTAAATGTTCGCACCCTGGTACAACACTTTGTGATACCTCTCACGGGTTCTTTACGGGCACCACTTTGGGCATTTATGCCGCCAGAACACCGTGGCAAGCCCGACTTCTTTTTATCGCACACCTGGAGTTCTCTGCTCCTCGGCCCTCCCCAACAGCCGGTCGGCACCCTTGATTCGATTGAGCACCTCAAGGACTTTGCATGGGTAGACTTTGTATCCTATAACCAGCATGCCATCAAGTCGATCCCCAGTGAAATGGAAAATGTTATCGGCGAGATTGGTAAGGTTATGTTTGCGGGTACGCCGGTACCAACGCTGGGCCGCATCTGGTGCCTGTGGGAACTTTTATGTGCTAACAGAACGGGAACCGATTTCGACATTGCCATTAACCCTGGTTTCCGCAACGACAAAATATTATCGGTAAATACGTTTTACAGGTCGTTCATTGGTGTCGGGAAAGCTGTTGCAACAAAGAAAGAAGATCAGGACATCATCACTTCTAATGTGCTATCGCAATTCGGTTCTCCCAAAGCAGCAAACGATCACCTTGAACGGGCACTGCACGATCGCCTCTCGGGCAGTTATTACGAACTTCGGGAAAGGGACCAGCATCTTGGTTTTCGCCCCTGGCCGTGGTTGTTTGAGCAGACCCCGGAAGGCCGTGAATATGCCAAAGGCCCATTTCGTGAGAGTGACCCCTACTATGGTGCAGGCATTAGCACTACCGTAATTTATGGGTCTGAGCAAACAACGTTTGACTCACTGGTTGAAGCGGGGCTAAAAGTTAATGCCGATGAACTGGCAGCATATCAATTGCGAAACAGCCCGGAGGCATTGGAGGATTTGGTTGGTGCAG
This sequence comes from Chitinophagales bacterium, assembly GCA_038211085.1. GTDB lineage: Bacteria > Bacteroidota > Bacteroidia > Chitinophagales > Chitinophagaceae > Segetibacter. Next base: position 9,124 of record JBBQVY010000186.1, read on the forward strand.
CCATTGATGGCGACCTCGGAAAGTTGCAAAGGCTTCTCGAAGGGGGTACAGATCCAAACTGTCCGCTCGTCCACGGCTCAGCGCTTGCCCATGCTGCCGGTAAGGGAAATATAGAAGTCATTAAAATGCTGCTTGATTGGGGTGCAGACATTGAAGGCGGCACAGGTCTGTCGCCTTTAACTTGTGCTGCATATAAGGGTCACAATGAGGTCGTGCAACTGCTCATAGACCACGGCGCGGATATCGAGGCTAACGTGGGGCAAGTGGGAACGGCATTGTTCCAGGCCGCTGAAGAGGGCCATCTGTCAACGGTTCGTTTACTTCTTAAACTTGGGGCGAACGTCAATGCAAAGACGGAGAAGCTTGCCACCCCGCTTCTCATTGCAACAGCCGGTACCCATCTTGATGTGGTTGTTCAGCTCATCAACGCCGGAGCGGACCTGGAGTGTACGGATCGTAGTGGCGACACAGCGCTCCATCATGCAGCTTATAATGGTCTGGATGAAATAGTAAGGGTTTTGATTACGGCCGGTGCAAACTGCGCCGCTGTTGACAAGTACGGTGATACTGCTTACAAGTTAGGAAAGAGCATGGGCAAGCTGAACGCTGAAACACTTGAGTTATTGGTAGCCTGATTAGCGAATCTACAGATTGAATATAGCCCCGATAGGGCTAAACCTCCTCAACACTATTACCAAAATATCAGCTACCGAAAAATCGGAATAGGCTACAAGGGCTTTTAAGATTTATTAAAATCGTAATACACTTTAAACCTCAAAAAATTGTTTATAGCAGCTTGAAATAAGAATTAGCAACCTGGCAACAAA
>JBBQVY010000187.1:0-9935 GCA_038211085.1 Chitinophagales bacterium
CTATTAGTAAACTTCTTGTAATTTTGTTTGTGTTTAATATCATAACAAGAAAGACACTGCTTGAGTATTGTAAAAAATATCCTGCTGCTGCAACAGCACTTCAGGAATGGTATCATGAATTGGTGAATTGTGCGTTTAAAAGTTTTAATGAATTGAAGCAAGTGTATGGTAATGCCAGCCTGGTGGCAGATGACAGGGTGGTTTTTAATATCATGGGTAATAAATACAGGTTGGTGGTAAGAATTGTTTTTGATTTTAAAGCTATACAGGTAAAATGGTTTGGTACCCATGCTGAATACAATAAAATTGATGAAACAACAGTACAAAACAAAAAGAATTAGCTATGGAACTTAGAATAATAAAAACAAAGAAGCAATACCAGGAATATCTGGATTGGATTGACGAACAATTTGATTCTCATGTAAAACCGGACAGCTCATTGGGAGAAAAAGTACAAGTTGCACTATTACTGTTAAAACAATACGAAGATGCAAACTACCCTATTCCTTTTCCAAACGCCATAGATGCTATTAAATTAAAAATGGAAGAAAGGGGGCTTAAAAATAAAGACCTCGTTGGAATGGTTGGTACAAAGGGATATGTTTCTGCTGTACTCAATCAAAAAAAGCCACTTACACTGGAGTTGGCAAAGCTTTTCCACCGGGAGTTGCGTATTCCTGCAGAGGTTCTGTTAGCCTGATTACAAATTATCTTCAAAAAAAATCACCACTTTGCCCCAACTCCCTCTGTGTTCCGCAACCTAACTTCGGAGGCAAATGCAAACCCAGACTGCGTCTGGTATTTGAAAACCTTCTGTTGATAAACTTTAACCGGTTGCTTTAAAACCCGTTCCGTCCTGGTATCAAAGTCCCGATACAATCAGCCTTACTATTTTACTCCGTAGTCGCAGACATACAAATAGCAGCTATGTAACCTGATGAAAACCCCGGCATGACGCAGATGCCAGGGAAAAATTTGCAGATGAAGAACACCCTGCAATAACGAAAACGGGACTATATGTAGCGATGAAAGATGCCGCAGTCAGTATTTTGCCACCTATCCCGCCTGAATTTTACACGTGATGGTGCGCTAAGCGATGAGAACGGATTTTACAGAATAAGAAATTAAGGAAGGGGAAACTATAACCCTAAATCATTAAATTGGTTAGGTTTTTATTTGTGACCTGCTACCCTAATTTGCGTTGGGTAATAAACCGGGATTTTACTACACAAAGGAGGGCAAATGAAATTGATCAGTTATAAAAAGGTGCCAGGCCTATTTAGAAAGCTTCACTGGAAAGAATTACTGGCCTTGTTTTTTATACTGGTTGCCATCTTTTTCTTTCGCCATCAGCGGCGCGAACTACTATCAATAGGCGCTTCGTTGCGTCAGGCCAATCAATGGTGGATTACAATAGGATTGGTAGTTGCTATCGGCTATATTTTATTGCAAGCCGCATTATACATCTACAGTTTCAAAGCCATTGGTGGAAAAATTTCAATTGTTCACGCAGTTGAGCTGTTTCTTAAACGAAACCTGATCTCCGTATTCCTTCCCGCAGGGGCTATTAGTTCGCTGGCTTATTTACCCGCCAATATCAGGAAAGGCCAGGTGCACAAACAACAGGTTCACCAGGCTTCAGCTATCTATGCCTTCATTGGAATTTTTTCTGTTTTCATTGTTGGCATCCCTGTGCTCATTTACCTGGCCTTTCAAAATGCATCGGTGCCTGGCGCATCGGCTGGCTTGCTTACCTTGATAGGCATTCTTGGGGGCATGATATTACTTGTACGAACCATTCGGTCTAAAGGAAAGTTGTATCAACGGCTGATAAAAGGCAGACCCAAAGTGGAGCATTACATTCAGGAGATATTCTCCTTCGAACTTAAAATGAGTTACTTCTGGCTGGCTACTTTGGTCTCGGTTGTTATAGAATTCACCGGCATCTTTCACATCTATATTGCCATGAAGGCAATTGGTGTAAACCCATCAATTGAAGCGGCTATTGTTGGATATATTGTTGCTACCATCTTCCTTATCATTTCACCTTTTTTGCGGGGTATCGGGGCCATCGAACTGTCGCTCACTTTTATATTAAACCGGTATGGCTTTAGCACTTTACAATCGCTGCAAATAACGCTTCTTTTTCGTTCGTTCGAGTTTTGGCTGCCATTGGTAGCGGGCATCATTTCTTTTGCAGCAAAAGCACAGCAGCTATTTTTTCGATTACTTCCGGCCGTGCTCATTTTGTTATTGGGCCTGGTAAATGTGTTTTCAGTGTTAACGCCGCCTATTACTTCGCGTATGCGTTTGCTGCGACAATTTATCCCGGTTGAATCCATCCAGGCGTCGAACATTTTGATCATTTTAATTGGATTAACGCTGGTAATTACTGCCCGCTTTTTGGTAAAAGGTTTGCGCAGCGCATGGACACTTTCCATACTGCTGTGCGTGGTGTCGGGCCTCGGACATATGAGCAAGGCACTCGACTACGAGGAAGCAATTTTATCGGTGATTGTATTGGTCGTTTTATTGGCAACATCACGCCAGTACCGGCTTAAGAGTAATCCACGGTTGCTAAACATTGGCATTGTTACCGGCTTTGCCACCTTTGCCGCTGTGCTTGTATTCGGCAGCATTGCTTTTTACTTCATGGACGTTCGCCATTTTGGTATAAACTTTAGCTCGTCAAGTTCTATTAGCAACGCATTTAAAAGTTTTGTACTGGTACAAAACGAACACCTGAAGCCGCTTACCCCTTTTGCTAAAGACTTCCTGGTTTTTATAAATGCATTGGGTATAATGGTATGGGCTTTCTTTTTATATTGTTTAGTGAGGCCTCGCATTTTCACCAGTTCTACCAACCATCTGAACTTTGAAAAAGCAGCTTACCTGCTAAAACAATTTGGCGACTCTCCCCTCGATCATTTTAAAATAAGCAACGATAAATTGCTGTTTGTTTCGGAGGCATACAATGGATTTGTTGCCTACCGGCAGGCAGGCGTGTTTGCTATTGTATTAGAAGAACCTGTGTGTGCAGAGGAAAATAAAGTAGCCTTGATAAAAGAATTTGAACGTGATTGTAAAACCCGTGGTTTGAAACCGGCCTACTACAGGGTAGACAATGATAGCCTGTATTATTTTCAATTGCTCCGCAAAAAGAAAATACTAATTGGGCAAGAGGCAGTGCTTGAACTGGCGAAATTTACATTGGAAGGCAAGGACAAAAAATCGATGCGCAATGGGTTGAACAGCCTGGAGAAAAAGGGCTATAAAATATTACGTAAACATCCACCCCTAAATGGCGCATTACTACAGGCATTGCAACAGGTTTCGGACGAATGGCTGCTGGATTATGAAATGGAAGAAGCCATTTTTGCCCAAGGCAAATTTGATCGCGACGAATTGAAAAACCAGGATGTAATACTGGTGCAAGACAGCGAAGAACGGGTAGTTGGGTTCCTGAACATTATACCTGATTACCGCCCCGGCGAATGTACTTACGACCTGATAAGAAAAACAGCTGATGCACCAGGCGGTGTAATGGATGCACTAATCATAGACCTGATTGCGTATGCAAAAGAACAACGATTAGACTATTTAAATCTTGGCCTCGTACCGATGTCTGGTATTGAAATAGCAGAAAACCCGGCCGAGACAGTGGTGAAATTTGCTTACGAAAAAGTGAAGCGATTTAGCAATTACAAAGGCCTGCGCAACTTTAAGGAAAAGTATGCAACAGAATGGCTCGATAAATTCCTGGTATACGAAAACGACTTCGATCTTTTACAATTACCAACAGCATTAAACAAAGTGATGCAGCCGGTTCAAAAATAAAGTGAAATGAAGGGGAAACTATTAATATTAACATGCTTGTTTTGTATTCGCACAATGGCACAAGATCTATCTGATTTACCGTTGGTGCTCTTTAATGCACCCGCTGCAAACATGGGCAAAACACTGGTTGTTTATATTTCGGGGGATGGTGGCGACAACTCATTTTCGAAAGACTTTTGTAAACAATGGAGCAACAAAGGATCGGACGTTATTTTATTTAATTCGAGAAAATATTTTTGGAGCAAAAAGACACCTGAAAAAACGGCTGCTGATGTTGAGCGTATAATCAGGCATTACCGGCAAATAAAAAAGAGGGATAAAATATTGTTGATTGGCTATTCATTTGGGGCAGATGTGTTGCCTTTTGTAGTAACACGTTTACCAACAGAATTGTCTGCATCCATCAACAATATCGTTTTAATGTCGCCCGCAAAAATTAATGATTTTGAAGTACACCTTTCAGGGTTACTTGGTGTTACTCCAAAAAACGGATTTGGCGTTGTAGACGAAATAAACAGGATGAAAGGCACACCTGTTTTAATTGTCCAGGGAATCAATGAAGAAGATCGTATTTCTGCAGCAGCAATTAAAATACCTAAACATAAATTTTTAATGATTGAAGGTGGGCATAGGTATGAAAGTATGACTGGAAATTTAGTCGATCACATATTGCAAAACCTGTAAGCCATCTTCACTACTTTCGGTAGTGATGCCGTGTTTTTGCATATGCTTTTCAGTTTTCCGTAGTGTTCTGCAGCTCAACAGTGAAGGCAAATGAAACCCCAGACTATGCCTTGTATTTGAAAACCTGATATTGATTTTTTACCGGATGCTTTAAAACCTCAGCTCCGGTTATCAAAGTCAAGATGCAATCAGCCTATCTATTTAATACGGTAATACGAAGGTGAAAAACACCTGCAAAGGCGAAATACGAAAGATAACCGGGCAATTGCTCTAATTTTTTAGGACACAAAGCAAAGACAAGCAATACCACACCTAATCTAAACGCATCTAATTCATAAAAACTTATTATCACTTATGTAATGCAGGGTAGAGAAAGGCACTTGCGAAAATGCTCGCTAGATTAAAGATGATAGGTTTGAATTTAACATTGAGTAGCAATTTCCCCGTTTTTGAGAAAACTGTTTAAACAAGCTTGTCATCGATGCCCCTAAGTGGCTTATTAACAGCTAATTTTTTGTGGCAGAATTTTGTCTATACAATAACCAACACAGACAACGTAACAAAACTATCTTTTTAACTTTTAAATTATTTAAACATGGGAAACATATTGTACACCATTGCAGTAATCTTAATTATTATTTGGGCCATCTCCTTTTTGGGGGGGTTTTTTACCGGGGGTATCATTCATATTTTGTTAGTGATAGCTGTTATCGCAATAATTTACAACCTGCTTACAGGGCGTAAAACGATGTAGTAATTTTCAGTTATATTATTATTTAAACAGGTCTTCTTTGTTATAAGGGGAGACCTGTTTTATTAAAAAAATTTTCTACTCCCGGTAAATTATTCAGGCAAAGCATTGTAATAGGCTGCCCTTGCACAGTTCTGCCAGTTCTTCGTAGTGTTTCGCAGTCCAACTAAGCAGGCAAATAATACCCCAGATTGTGCCTGGTTTTTGAATACCTACTGTTGATTTACTGTAACTTGTTGATATAAAACCTCAACGTCCGGTTGTCGAAGTCGCGATACAATCGGACTTCTTGATCCATAGTTGCTGACATACGGTTAGCAGGGTAGACCTACAACTATCTTCTATACAACATTGAAATGAATTATCCATAATTCTCATTTGTGACGCACCCCCAACAAAGGCCTAAATAACCAACGCTGCGTACAAGCCATCTCTTTTCAAATCTTTTTGCTGGAAGTTGCCATTGTTTATCGTTCTGTCAACAGTCCCATTTTGAAAATAATCCTGTTTTGAAACTTTGCTGAAACAATTGTTGATTACAAACAATAAAAATTGGCTCATACACCAATCATGGGACGTAATAAGTCAAAAAATAAGCATTGTACTCATAAAAGACATTGTTGAACAATAATTAAAATTAGTTCAACGTTTTAAGCTCGTCATTTTAAAAAACATATCAAATCCAAAATGAAAAAACCAATTATCATGAACTTTTTATTTCACAAAAAGGCTTCTATTTATTCGACTAAAATTTTATTTATTCTGCTATCTGCCGGCTCGCTTACGGCCTGCGTTAAAAATGTATCCACACCTATTCCATCAACCAACTCCGATGCTAACGCACAGGGACTACGAGGTACTGTTGCGGCCGATAATTTTACCTGGCAGACTGTAAAACCTGTTACAATTACCGTTGTACCAATGCCGGTTACGTCTAATGAAAAACTAACACTTGAAATAAGGACTTCAAATGATGAATTGGTGTTTGCTTATCGCATGGCCATGAACGAAAGTGTTACAGAAAAAATAGTTGTACCAGCTAACGCAACTTCGATAAAAATGAAATATGGCAGCATTGAAAAATCAATTGACATTGTAAATAACAGAGCATCTCTCGATTTTTCGCAACCAATTCCTGATCAATACAAATAATTATTTATCCCCTCTTAAAAAATACTGGTTTTATGAAAAAACTATTTTGCTATTTAATACTAGCGTTTACCGCCGGTAACATACAGGCCCAAACGCTGTCTCAAAATTTTAACTCGGGTAACCGCACACTTGAGTCTAATATGTGTTGGCAATCTCCGGGTTCCAGCTTTTCCAATGCCAGCGCTGAGCTAATTGAGGGCCAGTTTACCCTACGTACGGGGCAACTGACCGGGGGCGGCGCAACCCCCAATGGCTTAATTACACCGTGGAGCAAACTAACCGGCAGCGGTAACGTTACTTTTCAACATAAATTAACTACATGGAACAGTGGTTCAATCCGCGCCGTATATGTATCGCTTGAAAGCGCCGATAATCCAAATGTTCAGGACACCATTTATAAATTCAGTTTTTCGGCTACAAACGCTACCAGTTTACAAACTATTTCGGTGGCCATACCAGCTTATACCGCAGGCAAGGTTTACCGTTTACGATTGTTTGGTTACGGAACCGGTGGAAACTCTAGATGGTTGCTAGACAATGTTAGTTACCCCGGTGAGTACTGGAGTAGCCCGGCCTTTGGTTGCACACCGTTGCCGACTATACAAGATGCAGATAAAGATGGTGTAGCTGATTCAGAGGATAGTTTCCCCAACGATCCATACCGTGCATATAGTGCCCTTTACCCCAGCAACGATTACGGTACTTTACTGTACGAAGACCTGTGGCCATCAACAGGCGATTATGATTTTAACGACCTGGTAATGAACTATAGAATCAACACCATTACCAATGCCGCCAACCAGGTAGTAGAAGTGAAATATACTCTTGTTGCCAAGGCTATTGGCGGGGCATTACAAAATGGCTTTGCTTTTCAAATTGATAGTCTTAGCCCACAGAAAATCATCAGCATCAGCAGGTCTAAGAGCGCAGGTAACCTTTTTACGCTTGCAGCCAATGGCACTGAGGCCAACCAGGCATTTGCAAACATACCGGTAGTAAGCAATGTAACGCAATTACTTACCAACGCTGGTGGTTTAGGTGTAAACATCGATACCAAAAAACCCTTTGTAGCGCCTGATACAACTACAATGGTAATTACCTTTTTACAAAACGGAAACCCTGCTTCAGGACAAACACCAGTTTTAGCCTCTACTGTCGGTATCAATAATTTTAACCCGTATATCATCGTTAATCAACAACGCCAAACAGAGGTACATGGTGCCAATAGAATACCATCGGCTCTGGCAGGAACTAGCAACTTTTCTACATCCGATGACAATAGTAATCCCGGTGCCAAAAGGTTTTATAAAACCAAAAACAACCTTCCATGGATGTTGAATATAGATGCCAACATTGTTTATCCGCAGGAAGGCAATGATATATCAACCGGCTTTCTTAAACTTCTTGATTGGGTTAATTCAGGTGGCATTAGCTACGCCGACTGGTATATGGATAAACCCGGCTACCGCAACAAGACCAAATTGTATGTTCCCTAGTAATTTGATAACTGCCATAAACCGCTAAATCAAAAATTAACTGATCATTATTTAAAGCTAAAAGAGGCCGTATCAATACTAAAATTGAATGCGGCCTCTTTCATGTTTGATGCAATCAAATATGAATAACACTGATTCCTCCCAGGTGTTCTCTAAATATCCCAGCTCTCCATAGTGTTTCGCAGCACAACTACGGAGGCAAATAAAAACCCAGATTGCGTCTGGTATTTGAAAAACCTACATGTAATTTACTTTAACCGGTTGCTTTAAAACTATACGTCCGTTTATCAAAGTTGATCAGACTTTCTATTTTAACCCATAGTCGCAGACATTCCGGTAGCAGCAATCTAACCTGGTGAAGACGCCAGCATCACGAAGATAATAGGGAAAAATTGCAGTTGAAGAACACCTGCAAACTCGAAAATGCCAGAACGGCCTTCGCTTATGCATCTCTCCTACAATAAGCTTTAAACGCCTCTATTCTCCTAACAAAATGTGCTAAACAATAAAACGGCACAAATAAACTTACAGCAGCTTTAATCTATAATTTTAGAACATGCTGCCAAATATACCCTACCGCTATCGTGTATTAGCACTTTTGTGCTCCCTCACTACGCTCACCTATCTTAATGGTATTTGCATATTTATTGTTGGGGTAAAAATTAAATCGGAGACAATGAGCAGTTTGGGTGGGTACTTGCTTCTTTTTCACTCGCCTATGCGCTCTTTGAAATACCGTCCGGCGTTTGGGGCGATCGTATTGGACCGAAGGCATTATTTATTCGCATTGTTTTATTCTGGTCCCTCTTTACTGCTTTAACCGGTTTAGCCACCGGGCTTGTCACATTGATCATTATACGGTTCCTGTTCGGCATGGGAGAATCCGGCACTTACCCCAATTGCATGATTGTAGTTTCCCGCTGGTTTCCCGTTCAGGAAATTGGGTGCTCCTTAACATGGGTAGGCATGGGTTCACAAATTGGGTCAGCTATTGCATCGCTCATCATTATTCCCTTGCTCTCCGTAGTTAATTCTATTGCTTGTTCGCTGTTCGCGATCTGTGAACCCTTTTACGAGTCACCAGCTATTCTGCAGGATTACTACAGAGGTAAATGAAAACCCAGATTGCGTCTGGTATTTGAACCTTGCTTAGGGTTGTCAATAAAGGCTCTGTGCGTTTGAAGTAGGATCCCGGCATGCAACTTAGGTGCCTTTACGCCGTGGCGGGCTGAACAAATATTTGTGCCTATGCAGGTGATAAGTTAAGTTAGTGTAGGTAAAGTGTATGAAATGGGTGGAGGACGAGGTGTGTTGTAGATGGCGGCGAAGCGGAAGAAGGATTACAAAAAACATTGTCATAAAAAATAAAATTCACTTAAAAGTGAAATAAAATTGAGCCAATTCAGTTATAAGTGAATACATTTACACTTGACATATTTGATGACGAAGGCTACCGATGTACTTTTTATACGGTAAAGTGGCACGATTCAGCGTTAAGCGAAACAGATAAGTTTTTTGATAAATTCGGAGAACATTCACAATTAAAACAGCCGTTGCAAGAACTTGCAAAGTTTTTAACAATCGTGATTGGAGATGAATACGGGGCATTGGAAGATTTTTTCAGATTCGAAAACCAGGCGCAGGCATTACCTCCAGCGGGCAGATACAGAGTGGGTGAAATGACTATTAATTATGGAAACTTTCCGCTCCGGCTTTATTGTTTGCGTATTTCCGATAGGCTGGTTGTATTATTTAACGGTGCCGAGAAAACAAGCGCTACCGCTCAAGGTGGCAAAACCAGTATGGTATTTACAAAAGCCAACCAGTTTGCAAAACGAATAACAGATGCCCTTTACGATAAGGAGATATTGATAACACGAGACGGAAGGAATTTTAATCAGGACGGCAACTATACCACTATAAACTTATAACGATGCGAAGCAAAATTTTACAGCAGGTACTGGATGAAACCCCTGGGGACGTTGACATTTTTGTACGCCTCTATGGTGATTTAG
>JBBQVY010000188.1:0-9858 GCA_038211085.1 Chitinophagales bacterium
GGTGCTGCTTGTAGCATACTTCAAACATTTTGGGTCAAAGTTATTTCATCTGCCATTATTTTAAATAACAGCTTCCTTAAAATTGGTTGGGCTTTAAAATATGGTTATGCAGCAAAAGTTTAAGAAGAGCAGCGTAAACGGATCTTATGTTATATTATCTATTTGTTTTGCCTTTAGGCACACTGCGTGGGTAGCAAATTTTACATTCAATAACACAAGGCGTTCCGATAGGAACGCTTTATGCTTTTTGAAACATTTCTACCCACCACTAGTCCTATCGGGACTATACAGACATTAATTCAATCCCGGTTTAAATATCAAAGGCGAAAAAAATTAGATGCGTTTGCCTGGTGCCTAAAGCCTCTTTTTTTATTATAAACCTGGCAGGGAAGTGATCCACCAGGTATTGCCAAAAGCATCGTTTACACCACAACTCCTTCCATAAGGCTGGTCTGCCGGGGGCATAATGCTAGTGGCCCCTTTGGCAAGGGCCTTATCGTAAGTTGCGTCAGCATCGTCCACATAAATAAACATTCCGGCAGTTCTGGGGACAAACTCATTGGTGCTATCAGCCAGCATCAGGGTACTGTCTCCAATCATAACTTCGGCATGCATAATAATTGTTTCGTTGCGCATGTGCCGGTTTAACTCTTTTCCGTCGAATACATCTTTTGTAAAATCAATAAAGCCTGCGGCATTATCAACAATCAGGTAAGGCATTACCGCCTGGTGATTTTCAGGAAGGTCTTTTTTCATCGTTACAATTTTAGTTAAGTAAGATAAAACGCTAAGCTCGAATGTAAAAGTGTCGGTAGAAATAAAGGGCGGTTTTCCTGTTTTGTGATCACAAATTTGAAAACATTTTCCAGGTGATTTTTACAAAAACCATTGAAGCCATTTCAGCCCTTGATGTATTTATCTGTTACCATCCTTACAACAATTTTATCTATGGGAAGCGAAACACTTTCTTCATTTATCTCATCAAGTTGTATCCAGCGAAATACTTCGCTGCAACCATTGGGGTCCGCTACCTGGTGTGGTTCAAAATCGAACAAAGTTGTTTTGGTATGTAGTAAAATGGGCTCTTTTGCACGAACCTCGTAATAAATACTGATGATCTGATCTGTGTTGTTAAAGGCTGACACCTGGAAAAAATCAGTGGTGTAAATATGGTCGCCTACTTCCACATCTAAAAAGGTCTCTTCCATAAATTCACGTTGTAAACAATTGCGGGTGCCTTCTCCCAGTTCCAAACCTCCGCCGGGAAATTTGGTAAAATAATTGCCTCTTATAAATTCATCGCTTACCAAAATTTTATTATCACTATCTATTAAAATACCATACACCCTAACAGTGTATTTGGTAATAGTCGTTTCCTGTTGTTCTTTTTGTAATGATTGCTCAGTCATGGATACAGTAAAATTTATATTCTAATCAAAACAAGGATTGAAGGTCAAAAAAGCTTCTTCTTTAAAAAGTACCAGCCAATAATAATAGAAATAGAAATAGATAAAATTACCGGTATATAAAAGGCATGGGGAGAGTTTTGATAGGGGATGGCTACGTTCATACCATAGATGCCTGTTACTAAAATAGGCAACGATAAAATGATGGTTATGGAAGTTAGCCGTTTCATTACGTTGTTTAAATTGTTGCTGATAATGCTGGCAAATGCATCCATAGTGCTGCTTAAAATATTGGTGTAGATGTTGGCCATCTCTAAGGCCTGGCTGGTATCTACAATAAGGTCACTCAATATTTCTTTTTCTTCCTCTGTAAGGCCCAAAAAATTGGTACGCTCCAGTTTAATCATCAGCAGCTCATTACTTCGCAAAGCGGTAACAAAATATACCAGGCTTTTTTGAATGCGCATCAGGTTCAGTAACTCTTCGTTACGGTTGCTGTCGTATAGTTTTTGCTCAAAAAGATTTCGCTGGTGATTGATCTGCTTTAGAAACTCCAGGAAGTTCTGAACGATCTTTTCAAATATTTTCAGCACCATGATATTCTTTTTGTCGGGATGTCGTTTTTGAAAAGAACCGAGGAATTTTTTTATAGCGCCATTATCAAAACTATTAACCGTTACAATATGGTTGTGGGTAAGAATGATGCAGATTGGAATAGTAATGTATAAAGCATCGCTGTCGTTAAAAGAATTGTTTTCGGCAGGAGTTTTAATTACTACAAACTTAACATTGTCGGCTACTTCAAAACGGGGACGCTCGTCAATGTCCAGTGAGTCGCGTAAAAATTCAATAGGTATATCCAGTTCTTCAGATAATTCTAAAAATTCCTCATCCTTAAATGGGGGAACAAGGTTTACCCAAATGCCATTTTCGGGCTTTGTAATTTCAACTGTCTGGCTATTTACGTTTTTAAAATACTGTATCATTCACTTAAAAAATATAATGGCCAGGATAATATTGGTAAAACGGATTAACGACTTACCAACGAGTTTACTTTTATTTCAGTTTCGCCCTTAAAAACAAACGTAGCCGGCCCGCATAAATAAATGTGTTTAAAATGTTCTTCACCCACTTTATCAAATTCAACTGCCAGGTGTCCACCTTTTGTTCTTACCTCAACCCTGTTAAAACCAAGATCATTATGCGCACTTACTAAAGCACTTGCAGTTACACCTGTGCCACAACTTAATGTTTCATTTTCAACACCACGTTCATAAGTTCTTACGGTAATCCAATCATCGTTTTGTTCTACAAAATTTACATTAATGCCTTCTTCTTCAAAATCCTTGCTGTTCCTTATCTTCCTTCCTTCGGCTACCACATCTCTATCCATTACATCGGTTACAAATTTTATATAGTGTGGTGATCCCGTATCCACTATAAAATCGCTATAGCGCCTCTCCAGGTCATGCACGTCTTTCATTTGTAATTGTATCCAGTTACGTTCATCAAAACTTGCTTTGTGCGCACCATCAGTTGCTAAAAAACGATACTCAGTTAAAACGATACCCAGGTCGTAGGCAAAACGTACAATACATCTTCCACCATTACCACACATGGTACTTTCCCTGCCGTCCGAGTTGTAATAAACCATTTCAAAATCATAACCTTCTTTTTCGTTCAATAACATTAAACCGTCGGCACCTATACCAAAATGCCTGTCGCACAAATGATGTACATGTTGCGGGGTTAAATTGTCGTAAAGGTTGGTGCGGTTATCCAGTAAGATAAAATCGTTACCGGTTCCCTGGTATTTGAAAAATTCAATCTTCATTTATAAACAGTTTAAGATAAATCGGGGACGAACATTCTGACGCCGTCCTTTATTAAATTTTGGTTGCGTATTACATATTTTCAATGATTGCAAGGCTTTTGCTGATCATGTTTTCAACTGCCTTTGCACCATCTTTACTAAACTCTTTTTTTACACGATTGGCAACAATAGCGCTAATGCTAATGCAATGGTGACCTAACAATTTACCCAACCCATAAATGGCACTTGTTTCCATCTCAAAATTGGTAATCCGATGATTGCCAAAGGTAAATTGTGTAAGCCTGTCAATTAGTTCGGGGTTTGTTAAACCCAGGCGCAGTACCCGCCCCTGGGGTCCGTAAAAACCGGGGCATGTTACGGTTATACCATGATGAAACCCTTCAACAAAATTCTTTAATACAGCCGAAGCAGCACTGGAAATATAGGGCTGCGAAAATTGACTACCGAGTTGTGTATGCGCAACAAACTGCTGAAGAATCTGCATTTCTTCGTCGTTGTTGTCGTGGCGATAATAATTTAAAAGGTTATCAATACCAAGGCCATGGGTTGAAGCCACCATGCTGTCCACTTCAATCTCCGCCTGCAACGATCCGGAGGTTCCCAATCTTATAATGGTTAAAGTTTTAAGCGTATCGTTTATAGTTCTTGAATTGAAATCGATATTAACTAATGCGTCCAGTTCGTTCAATACAATGTCAATGTTATCGGGGCCGATACCTGTAGAAACAACCGAAATTCTTTTTTTACCAAGCATACCGGTATGCGTTACAAATTCGCGGTGGTTGCGCTTTACTTCAATGGTGTCAAAGTGTTTGCTTACTTCTGATACGCGATCGGGATCACCAACTGTAATAATGATATGCCCCAATTCTTCTGGTCTGACATCAAGATGGTATATAGCACCCCGGCTGTTGAGTATCAATTCACTTTCGGCAATCCGTTTCATTAAAATTTTTTAGTGAAGCAAAAATAGGACAGTTGCACATGTATTTTTGCGTATGAATTTTTGATTTAATTGAATTGCCCTATTTTCGCAGCCTGAATTTTTAGGGTCCTGTGGCCGAGTGGCTAGGCAAAGCTCTGCAAAAGCTTCTACACCAGTTCGAATCTGGTCGGGACCTCCAAAGAAGGATTACAGCAATGTGATCCTTTTTTTGTTATACCAAGGTCTATCGATGCCTAACTATTTTCTTATTATTTATTCACTCCGGATGGTAGCGGTTGGGGTTCTGTATTAGGCCCTTCAACAACCAACCGCCCATCTTTCAAAATTTTCATACGGTCAACAAATACTACGCGGTCATCGCCGGTAGCAGTAGTGCGGCCGTGGTAAACGCAAAACATTTCTTTGCCATCCGGCGAGTAGGTTATGCTGTTGTGCCCGGTGCCCGTAACAATGCCGCCTTTGTCTGAATTTTTGGCAAGTACCGGGTTATCATTAGACTTTTTAAACGGACCCAGGGGACTTTTTGATGTGGCATACCCAACTGCATAGTTCTTGCCGCCAAAATAATTTGCCGAGTACATCATGTAATAGGTATCGCCCTTTTTGAAGGTCACCGATCCTTCGGTCCAGCGCCGGTTTACTTCTTTAGATGTTACCGAACGGCTTTCCCATTCTGCCTGCTTATCCTTCATTGATACCGGAGGACGCAGTATTAAAACCGGGGCGCCAATCACCCCACTAAAATCCGGTTTTAATTCAATTCCATATACCCAGCTTTCCTCTATCTCTTTAAACCAGCCTTTACTTTTTGCCCATAGAGCCACTTCACTTTTTACAGGGTGTTTGTAAGCCACCCTTGAGTAATACAGGTACAACTTTCCATTGTCATCAAAAAAAACGTTTGCGTCTATGATTGGGTAACCCGGATCGAAAATGGGCTTTTTTGCCAGGTCAATGAACGGACCGGTTGGCTTATCGGCAACGGCAACGCCTATGCGAAAATTTTCAAAATCTTTGGTTGGATTCTCTTTCCATTGTGCGCTGTAAAACATGTAGAACTTACCTTTCACTTCGTATACTTCAGGCGCCCAATAAGCGCCATCCCAACCTGCTGTACTGTCGTTCCATGCATTCTCGTTGTTGGCATACCATACTTGCCCTTCCGGCTTCCAATGCACCAGGTCGGGGGATGAATAGGCAGCAAAACCATGAGTAACTCCGCCGGTTCCATAGAGGTAATATTTGTCTCCCTTAACGTACAACACATAGGGGTCACCAAACACCACGGGCAAAGGATTTCTGTAAGTCTTTTCTTCAACTTTTACTGTTGATTGGCCAATAGCGTCGGTATTGTGTACTACCATAAAGACAAGCATTAAAAGGCCCGTAATTTTTTTCATGAGGTAAATTATTATCCAGGGTACAAATATCGATTGTACCATTTATAGCGTAATTCTTTCCATTACCGTTCCTTGATTTCTCTCATCCAAAACCGCATCACTTTTATCTATACTGCCAAAGGAATAAAATAGAGAGGTTTGAGTGGGCAGTATATAACACTCCACGTGATTGCGAGTGGTTAATTTTTCGGTTTCAAAAAAGTTCTTTGAAAATGACACTATATAAGTCTTTTAATTGGATTAGTAGATTGTTTGCAAAACCTCTTACAATTCATATCAAAGCTCAAGCCGCATGGCTTCGTTATTGCAACGGGACTCCACCCGCTTGTTTCTCCCGATAAATCGGGACTTCGCATGTTTTGGAATGCCTGCGCTACGAGTGGCACCCAACCGACTGATGTGCCTTATGCAATAACTGGTATCAAAGAGCGAGTATTAGTTTTGGTATTTAAAAAGTTTCGGGTACAAACTATTGAATTTTGTCCTTCAATTGCAAGGTGATTTTTTATAAAATCATCTTTAATTCTTAAATGTTTAATCATATAAAAGCCTGTTACATCTAATCTGTATCAAAAAGTGTCATTGGCAGGAGGAACGACAAAGCAATCCTATTAATTACAGACGATTTCCCGAAAATGAAGGGGATTGCTTCGTTTCTGCCAATGACGAGGCTCGATATATAATGTCATTATTTTATCTCTTGCTAAGTATAACATAAATAGCAATTTTAAAAAAAAAGATCCTTACAACTTTACCACTCTCGTTGCTTTAAAGTTTCCATTGGGTTGCAAAAAAGTGAGCTCAGTTATTTCGCTTTTACTGTTTCCTTTAAACTGTATGCTATACCCTGCCAATGCCTTAAAATTAAATTTGTCTTTTTCAGACTCTGAGGCGCTCAGTTCGTACTCTGGCTGACCAGGTACAAATACAAATAAAGTGTTCTCCCCTTTTATGTACACTTTTATGTTGGCACCACTAATGGTATAGTCGCCAACATAGCGTTGGAGACTGTCTTTCGACATTGGCTTTGCTTTTATTTGCCTGGTAAATACAATTGGCTTAACCGGACCTTCAAGCCGTAACGATGCCTGTACAATATTGCCTCCCTCATCCATGCCAAAACTAATTTTTAAACCCTGGTCGTTCAGCGTGTCGTTAGCGGCTATGTCATCTTTATCCAGTATGTCGAACACATCGTAATGGCGATGCCGCAAATAGAAGTGGTTTTTTGGTAGGTCCATAAACAATGAATCGTGCTGTAACGACACCTCAAAAGTTTCTTTACTTGCCGAGGCATATAAGCCGGTAAAATCGTTTAAAGGGTGCGAAATAGTGGTTCCTCTTTTACGATTTGATGAAGCCGTTGTTCTAGCCGCTTTTGCTTTAGCTTTTGTTGCCGTATCAGAGCTGTATAACTGGGTTTGCCAATCTCTGTAAGGCAGGCCAAGCATTCGGTCGCTAACAAGGTTTCTTATAATGCCCGGCACACCGGAACCATCCTGGTTGCACAGTACTACAATGCCAATACTATCGCTGGGGAAGAAAGAGGTACTGGCACTAAACCCATCAATGTTGCCGCCATGTTCAACCCTGTAGTGGCCACGATAACTCGACAGCATCCACCCAAATCCGTAGTTGGCAAGGTATAGATCAGGACGCTCTTTGCCAGGTAGCGAACCCGACATGACCATTTGAGAACTGATTGCTTCGGTTACATATTCTGCCGGTAAAACCTCTTTGCCCTGGTATTTGCCTCCATTGATCCACATAGTAACCCACTTAGCCATATCGCTAACACTGCTGTTAATGCTACCGGCAGGAGCCATTCCGCTGATGTCGTAATAGTCTTTTTTGTTGATAGCGCTATCGTGCAACACACCATAACCTTTTGCAAGGTCTGCTGCTTTTACCCACTCAGCCAGCGACACATTTGTATTGCTCATACCTAGCGGTTGTAACAGCTTTTCACGAACATTATCCTGCCAGCTTTTACCTGTAAGTTTTGCAGCTACTATGCCTTGTAACAGGTACATGAAATTGTTGTACTGCCACTTACGCCGCAAGGGTTCTGATGGTTCCATGTTTTGCACCCGCTTCATTAAAGTATCAGCAGAGGCAGAGGGAAAATAATACCACGAATAATCATAACGCGATAACCCCGTACGATGACTCATCATATCGCGAAGGGTTACATTGTTGTTCATTTCGTTATTATAAAAGTTGAGGGTGGGCAGGTAGTTTTTAACAGGCTTATCTATATCTGCTAACCCGTCTTTCGCTAACAAGCCAATGAGCGAGGCGGTGAAAGCCTTGGTACACGATCCGATGGCATATTGGGTATTCTCCGTAGCGGGCACTTTGTTTTCCCAATCCTTATAGCCAAAACCTTTTGCATAAATCACCTTATCCTTCTCTATAATGGCAACGGCAAAACCTGCTGCCTTCCAGTCCTTCAACACACGGGTAAAGGCAGTATCCAGCCCGGCAAAACGATTGAATGCGTTCTTTGCTTTTTGGGTAAAAGCAGCAAGCGAAACAAGACAAAACAAAAGTGCAATTACATGCTTCATACAATACAGTTGATATGGGTTGGACTTAAAGATATATTAACGATGCAAAATAAAAAGCGTCGATTTATATAGAAGGCAGATAAGCAAGGCAGCAGGTAATTATAAATACTTATGATGGGGGAGTACAAGTAAAAAGGATACTGGCCAACTGGGAACGCTGCATATGGTTTTAAAGTAAAAGAGTGCGACGCAACCACCGCTACATAGCGCCTCAAGACTCTGTTACCAAAACCAGTCTTCTTCAAAAAAACATGGCAAGCCATTTCGCTCATCTATTATTTGTCCATTCGCGTAAGGTTATTAATGATCTATAATTTTTGATTATCTCCATCCTGTAGGTTATACCCCTGCTATTGAATCCACTGGTCGGATTAACCGCTATTTCTTACAGTTGCATCAGCTCTTCAATGGTGTCTTTTAGTGCTCCCGATGCCTCATCAAACAGCACATCTTTTGTTTTTTTAGAAGCTTTATTTTCATTCGATTTTTTGATGGTTGCCCTGATGGGATCAAGTACTTCAAAAAAACGGGCTACCTGCTTTTCATAGCGATCATCTTTTTCCATACTTATTAACAGCTCTTCATACGCATCCAATATGCTGTACATTTCTTTCACATTATCACTAGTATGCCGGCGGGGAATGCGTTCAAACAACTCTTTTGCTTTTTCTTTTATTTCGTTCATTAGATTGTATTTGAATATTGCAAATGAAATGAAAAAGGGCAGCTTTTAATAATTGGTAAAGGATTATTCTCCTTCTACTATTGCCAATGCTTTTACCATAATTTCAAGATCAATCACTCCCCTGAAACCACTAAAGCCTACGGATAACCGGGTGCCATTTTTTAAGTAAAGGGGTTGGCCACCTTCCCACCCAATATAGTCAGGCCGTTCTATTCCAAAACTGCTTTCATCAATCTCTTCATTAAACGCTTTCTTTTCAAACTCTCCGGTTTTAAAACCTGTAATATGTACCTGGCTGGCCTTGGTCCAGGCAACCCTGAACGATTCTCTTGCCCTTACTTTATTGGTCCCAAACATGCGTCCATAAATGTTGCCTTCGTCATCAATAATACATACAGAAACATTACCATTGGCAATCCTTCGATCCTCCTCGTTTTGCATGTACGTATCTATAAACTTTCCTGATTCGTGTATAAGTAGTTCTATCGTTTTAGTAAGTTGAACTTCTTCCATATGGCTATTGTTTTAAGAGAGGAAGATAAGGAAATGCCTTGTAAAATTTTTATGTACAATAAGATACGCGTGCCTCCCCAATTGTCGCACCTCAATGGGGACTCGCTGTTGGTCAGGCGACCGTCAACGGCCTGCTAGGCCGCTGTTGGTCGCCTGACCAACAGCGACATTTTGGGATGCACCTGTAAGATGTTGGCTCACAAAATATCAATGAAAAGCATGCTTAACTAAACAACCCGGTAGAACTTAAATCTTGTAAACTACATGACCTATCTTTCAAACAAAATTGCAAACCAATATGAAAGACTTTATAAGAATTGGTAAAAAGGAACATCATTTATATGCCGTTCTTTTTCTGCTGTTAAGTTCATTTAGTTGCATAGCGCAGCAGGAGCAAATGCCTTCGTGGACGCTCGGGCCTTTTGTACGGCCAACTAAAGTAAATCCCATTATTTCGCCCCGGCCAGCAAGTAAGTTTATAGATCCCATGAGTAAAAAGCAGGT
>JBBQVY010000189.1:0-9857 GCA_038211085.1 Chitinophagales bacterium
ATTGCTTTGATGTTAGCATCGCGGTGATCCTTGTTGATCTTACGGAATTTGTTGAACTCTCTTTCTTCGGCCGCAAATGCCTGAACGATTTGCATACCGGTTATATGCTCCTGGATGAAAGCATTTAAACTGGCCACAGCATTTCTTACATTAATAAACGATTTGTTTACGCTCTCTTTAAAGTAATAAGTTGAAACAATGATAATCGGGAAAGGGATAATACTTATGAGTGTCAGTTTCCAGTCAATCCAAAACATGGTTGCCAGGGTAAAAATTATAGACAACATATCAGCAATAATCGGAATTAAACCATCGGAAAAAATGTCGTTGATACTTTCTATGTCGTTGATGGTGCGGGTAGTAAGGGTGCCAATAGGGGTTTTATCAAACTGGCTGAGGTTTAAACTCATTACTTTTTTGTAAACCGTAACTCTTAAATCTTTTACCACGTTTTGGCCTACTAAGGCTGTTATAAACGAAAAAATGAAACGAAGTGCAGTTTCAATAAATAGAAATACCACCTGGAAAATGGTAACCGAAATTATAAACCGAGTAACATCACTTACTTCAACATTTACAAGAATAAGTTTAAGCCAACCCGGTAAATGAACTGCTTTCCCGGTAGCGGCATCCACGGTCAACTGAATTAAATAGGGTCGTATAGGTGCAAAAATTGCGAGTACAACGGAAAGGAGAATGCTGAGGTAAAATTGCCTTTTGTATGGTTTTACAAACTGGAAAACTCTTTTTAACAGGGAAACATCAAAGGATTTCTTCTTGACTGCTTTGGACATAGAAGTGCAAAAATATAAAAAACTCAAATGCTGAAGGCAGAACGCTTAAAGCATAAAGCTGCGGACTGTTGATTTATGGATTTTGATTGAAGACTACAGACTTTAGACTCCCGCCTACTGACTGTGGACTATCTGCTATTGGCTATTGGCTACCGGCTATTGGCTACCGGCTGTTGACTATTCGCTCAAAATCAGGTTGTAAAATGTATACTTTTACAAAAACTACTTTATGGGTTTAGTATATGCCGACATAACGCTGATAAGCGGCGAAGATCTAATATTAGCAAAACGAAATATCATTGGCGAGGAAGAAGTAAAGCAAATTACTGTGAGTATGCTGGTTGATACCGGAAGTGTGTATATGTGTATTAACGAAACCATTAAAGAACAATTAAAGTTACCCGTTATCGAAAAACGGAAAGGTCAAATGGCGAATGGCGAAGTGGTAGAATATGATTTAGTAGGACCCATAGAAGTGAAATTTAAAAACCGGCGTTGTAATGTAGACGCAATGGTGCTGCCAGGTGACAATGAGCCTTTATTAGGCGCCATACCGCTAGAGGATATGGATGTTCTAATACACCCCTACCGACGGGAATTAATCGTAAACCCCGAACATCCATATTTCGCACAAATGAAGTTGAAATAAAACCGAGGTACATTATCTCCAGTAGCATAATTTTTTTATCTTTTTTTGGGAACCATCATCTAAATTCAATTCATCTCCGTTTGTGGCTTCACCGTCACTCATGCGGGGTAACTCTTTTGTAAGGTATAGTTATAGGCAACAATAAACGATGTAACCTATGACTTTGAGGAAAATAGCATGGACCAAATACCTGGAAGATCAATTTTACAACTCTGGCTACTTCCCCTTGCCCATTAAAATAATACGGAGTGAATGTATCATTATTTTAAAATCGAGCAGCAACGATATATTTTCAATATAAACAAGATCATACTCCATACGCACAATCATATCCTCCACTGAAGAAGCATATCCAAACTGAACCATGCCCCACGAGGTTAACCCTGGTTTTACTTTCAACAAATATTTATAATAGGGATTAATCTCAATGATCTGGTCGATATAAAACTGTCTTTCCGGCCTTGGGCCTACAAGGCTCATATCGCCTTTTAAAATGTTTAATAGCTGTGGCAATTCATCCAGGCGCCATTTGCGCATAAAGCGGCCCCAGGTTGTTACCCTTTCATCATAATCAGTTGATAGTGCCGGTCCATCCTTCTCGGCATTATCTACCATGCTTCTAAATTTGTAAATAGAAAACGGCTTGCCTTTAAAGCCAATTCGTTGCTGCGTATAAAATATAGATCCTTTGGAGGAAAACCTGGTGCGGATAGTAATAAACAACAATAAGGGGCTCAAAAGTATCAACCCTGCCAGAGATGAAATTACATCGATAGATCTTTTGATATTTTGTTGCCATTCGGGCATTAAGCCGGATTGTATGTCGATAAGCATGGCCCCCAATACATTGCTGGTTTTAACCGATCCGGCTAAAATGTCCAGCTTGTTAGGTACCATCTTAATTTCAACATCTTTTTCGCTCAGGCGGCTCAATACTTCTTCTTTTAAATGACTTTCATTATTATCAAGCGCAATTATTACCAGCTTAACCGAATTACTTTCTGTTACCATCTCTAAATCATCCAGTGAGCCCAGGCACTTTATCCATTTGCTTAAACCGTTCTTGTTTGCCCTGGTGTTTATGTAGCCTGTCATGTGGTAACCCAAAGCTTTAAAATTTTTTTGCACTTCGTTGTAAATCTTTACAGCTGATGGGTTATTGCCTACTATAAGTGTATTTACACGTACGTGGCCATGTAGCAATTGGTTCTTGACCCTGGTGAGAATTAAAGTTCGCCCGAGGAAAGTGGACCCAAAATGTATAAAAAAGAAACTGAAAAATGCCTGGTAGTAATAAGCATAAGAATTAATGTTATCGTTCAAAATCAGCAAGAAAAACAATAAGAGGCAACCAAAAAGGCTGATAATAAAGGTGTTGGTTAGCTCGTTCAACCTGGATTTTCGGTATAAAGATTGGCGGTAAGACCCTGTAAGAGAGAAAACTATAACCCAATATATTGGTATTACAACCACTGAAAGTTTGTAATACCAATCAGAAAGAATACCATCATAAACACCGTGGTAATACTCATGTAGCAGGCTTTTACGCACCATCGAAAAGAATAACCACGCAATTGCTGCAGCAAAGGCATCGCTTATTACATACCAGTAATTATGCACGATTTTACCCCCTTGCCGCTCCTTCACACTAAGCCAGTTTTTTAGTATTATTAATCTTATCCAAAATTTGATGGGCAACTTCCATTGCAAGAAAACCATCAATCTCGCTTACAATTGTGGGCTTATTATTTACAATGGAATCGACAAAAGATTCCAATTCAAGTTTTATAGCATTTACATTTTGAACTACAGGGTTCGAAACCGCAATGGTTCTTTTACCTATGTGTGTTTCAATATCAAAAGCAAAAACATTTTCGTCGGCTTCAGTTTTCAATTTAATGATCTCTGTTTTCTTTGCTAAAAAATCAATACCGATGTATGAGTCTTTTTGAAAGAGACGCATCTTACGCATTTTCTTCATGCTAATGCGACTACTCGTAAGATTGGCTACACATCCATTATTAAACTCAATTCTTACGTTGGCAATATCAGGTGTATCGGTTAATACGGCTACTCCACTTGCCGAAACATTCTTAACGTCACTGTTCATGATACTTAAAATAATGTCTATATCATGTATCATCAGGTCGAGTATAACACTTACCTCAGTACCCCTTGGATTAAATTGAGCCAGGCGGTGTACCTCTATAAACATTGGATTCAGCTTTACGTCTTTTACCGCCAAAAAAGCCGGGTTAAAACGCTCTACATGACCAACCTGCATTTTTACATTTGCCTCCTTAACCATGCTTACCAATAATTTGCCTTCATCCATAGTGTTTGCCAGGGGCTTCTCAACAAAAACGTGTTTGCCTTTGCGTATGGCCTTTTCGCATATAGCAAAATGCTGATCCGTTGGTGCAATTATATCTATTGCATCACTCACATCAATTAATTTATCAGCAGTTGAAAATCTTTTTAAACCATACTTTTCTACTACTTCCTTTGCATTGGCATCATTGGGATCGTAAAAACCAACTAGTTTTACTCCTTCTATTTCCTGCCAGTTATTCAGATGGAATTTACCTAAATGCCCCACTCCAAATATTCCTACATTAAGCATGACAGTCCGAGATTTTAGTGCGGGTAAAGATATGTGTTGACCGGCATTTGATAAAAGTAAAAGGAATTGTTTGCTCCTTTATTAGTGAATGCAGCGTTACAATCAAGGTGACTAAATGTGATTCAACAGCTTTAAAGGCATTATGTGTACAACTGATTGTTCTGTGTTGGAAGCAAAGAAAAAAGTTATACTACCTAAAAAATAGAAAGTCTGTTTGGAGCAGGGTATTACCCATAACAGGTTTACTACTAATATTTTCTCGTGTAGATTTGTGTCATCCAATATTTATCAAAAAGCCGTTAATTCAATTTTTAGTTAGAAAGATCATGATGTGTCCAACATTCATGAAAAACCAAGGTCATTTTGTTCTCTTCATCCTTTGAAAAACCATCAAGGCTAACAGGAAAACAAAAAACATTTGTCCCGCATTTATTGCGGGATTTTTTTTTGGTGAAATTTTGTACCCCAAGCATCTAAAACAGAAAATTACGCTTCTATAAATTGGTTCACCTAAAAAACATTCCTCTGTAATGCCGTCGAATGGTTTAACCTTAAGAGGTTGATAGTCGCACATTTGTAGGCTTACGACCTTTTTATTTTTAAAGTATATTTGACACAACCAGTCTAATTGTATCGCATAATTCATTCAAATCAAATCGTTCAAAATGGTAAACCAATGGATCCGCCCCTTGTGGCTGAGAGAGAAATTCAATGCAAAATTTGCCGGTAATTTAAATGGGGTTTCCGAAAAAAACGTACCATTGGAGTTTAACAAAAAAATCAGCCTTGATTTAATGCGGGATGATGTAGGACACAGGGCTGTGATCGTAAATGGCTTTTACGATCTGCCCTTAACAAGACAGCTTCTCAAACTTGCTAAAGAAGGGGGCATAATGGTAGATGTTGGTGCTAACTATGGTTATTTTTCTTGTTTATGGGCTTCGCAACATGCTGGAAACAAGGTTTTTGCTTTTGAGGCATCTCCCTTAAATATTGGACCTTTTAAACATAATATCGCCAAAAACAACCTGTCCGATAAAATTTTCCCTTCTCAAACAGCCATGGGAAAGGAGAAAGGCATTTTAAAATTTGACCTGGCCAAAGAAGATGATCAAACCGGCTGGGGAGGTTTAACATTGCAAGACAAAAAAGGAGTAGTTGAAGTTGAAGTGGATACACTGGACCATATTGCAGCCTTAAATAATATTACTGCTATAAAGGTTTTAAAAATTGACACAGAAGGGGCAGATACATGGGTGCTTTACGGAGCTGAAAACCTGTTAAAAAACAAGCAGATCGAAAATATTTTTTATGAAGAAAATTCATACAGAAGAGATCTCTTAAACATTAAGTTAAATGAGGCAAGGGACTTTTTAGAAAAACATAACTATATAGTTAAAAGGATATCACCTGACGATTACTATGCTTACCCCAAGCCATAATTATCTTGCATCTAAATTCATTCAATAGCTTCGGGCATAAAATTGTAAGCCCAAATTTTAAATGACCACCAACCTGCTACTGTTTGCCTTATTTGTATTCTGCATGATCTTAATGTCGCTCAACCTTTCGAAGCGAAAAAAAAAGATTATTTTTTTTGGCGATAATGTTAACGCACTCGACATGCGACCAGGTGGTTATATATCGTGGTTTATTGATGGTATGAAAGAAGAGGGCGAAGAAGATCACTACACTATTCTTCAATCAATAAAAACCGGCGAAAAAATTTATGACTTGTATCAAAGGCTTGACGAGACTGTTTTGCTTAAAGATGTGCATACAGTTATAATGTATGTTGGGGTGCAGGATGTGCTTGATAAATATGAAAAAGGTACAGGCACCGATTTGCCCACCTTCACACACCTGTATGCTACTATTATTCAAAAAATGGTTAACCGAAACATACGAATTATCATCGGTCTTCCTTCCCCTTTATTAAAAGCTGATTTTACTAATGACATGCTTTACGACATGAAGGAATACTCAGATATCATCCGATCCATTGCCGATGAATACCACGCAACGCTGGTTGATTTTGAGGGATTGAAACTGGAAAACATGAACAGGCAGGTAAATGTTAGTAACCTATCACAGCCTACCGTTAACCAAACTATTGGCATTACACTTTGGAAAATTTTTAAAGGGCTAAAATGATATTGAGAAAGTTTAAACAGATTTAAAAAACATGCTAAATCTATTTAACCAGGAGAGTCTTTAATAAGATTGATAGTTCTGCTGCCTTATCCATAATCATTATATGCCGGCCTTTGTTTATGATATAATGTGCCTTTACAAATTTGGCGGGTAACAGGCGATCTCCGCTGCCATGTATGTGGGTTACATTGGGTGGAATTATTTCATTTTTCCAATGCAGGATGGCATCAATAGCCCAAACTGTAAATGCCGGGTTTGTTTCAGCCAAAATTTTCCTAAACGTTTCCTTTTGTTTAGTGCCCTGAGGACCAAGGATCATAGCACTCAATCCACCTGTAGCTTTTGTAAGTTTAGGATTTAATAGTTTATAAACCGGCACGTGCCTCCACATTCTTAAATAGGCTGGAAATTCTTTGTACGTTTTATTGCTTGAAATGATGATGGCTTTAATGGTTGGATCGGCTTTGGCCATTTCTGTTACCAACATTCCGCCAAACGAAACACCCACAATAACCGGGTGGTTCTCTGTTATTAGTTGTCGCAATCGCAGCGCATACGCTGCCAGGTTTTCTTTGGGCAATGGAGTTATCCAATCAATAAAAACGGGTGTACACCAGGAAAGATCCAGGTAATTGAAAGCCCTTTTATTTGCACCCAGCCCGGCAATAAAATAAACCGTCATGTGTTAAAATGTAAATAGAATTATACCGCCTTTATAAAGTAGTAGTTCTTCTTTCCCCTTTGAAAAAGAAGGTATTTGCTTTGAAGCAAGTCCTCAGATATAATGGTTGTTTTATCAGAAACAATCTTTGCTTTATTAAGTGAGATACCACCTGCCTGCCACATCTTCCTTGCTTCGCCCTTACTTGAGAAAATATTAGTATCCGTTAGCAATGCCAATAAATCGTAACCTTCAGACAATTGTTCCTTTTGTATTTCAGCGGTAGGCACACCCTCCATAACCTGCAACAATTGTATTTCATTAAGCGAGGTAAGGCTCTCTGTTGTTGCATTGCCAAACAAAATGTCCGAAGCCTTTACTGCAAAATCATAATCTTCCCTGCTATGTACAAATACGGTTACCTCTTGGGCTAATCTCTTTTGTAATATTCTTGCATGTGGAGCATTGGCATGTTCCTGCAACAAATCTTCTATTTCTTCTTTAGGCAGCAGCGTAAATATTTTTATCCATTTTTCCGCATCCGCATCTGTTGCATTCAACCAAAACTGGTAAAACTGGTAGGGGCTGGTTTTATTGGCATCCAGCCAAACATTGCCCTTTTCTGACTTACCAAACTTACCACCATCGGCCTTGGTAATTAATGGGCAGGTAAATGCAAACGCCTCTCCTCCAGCCTTACGCCTAACCAATTCTGTACCGGTTACAATATTTCCCCATTGGTCGCTACCTCCCATTTGAAGTTTACAATTCTTATTAGTGTACAGGTAGTAGAAATCATATCCCTGCACCAACTGGTAAGTAAATTCTGTAAAACTCATACCCGAAGTTCCTTCAAGCCTCTTCTTCACGCTGTCCTTCGACATCATGTAATTAACAGTGATATGCTTTCCTACTTCGCGTATAAAGTCTAAAAAAGTAAACGACTTAAACCAATCATAATTATTAGCCATTTCGGCTGCATTTGGTTTAGCAGAATCAAAGTCTAAAAACTTTTCTAACTGATTTTTTACACCAGCAATATTCTTTAATAAAACCTCTTCGCTAAGCATTTGTCTTTCTTCACTCTTTCCACTGGGGTCGCCAACCATACCGGTGGCACCGCCTACAAGTGCCACCGGCTTATGTCCTGCTCTTTGCAAATGCACCAGTAATAAAATGGGCACCAGGCTGCCAATGTGCAAACTGTCTGCTGTAGGGTCGAAACCAATGTACCCTGTAGTCATTTCTTTATGCAACTGCTCTGTTGTTCCGGGCATAATATCTTGTATCATTCCTCTCCACTGCAGGTTTTCTATCAGGTTCATCTTAAAAATAAATTTGCGCAAATGTAAAAAAGAAAACACTCCCCGATTTTCAATGTAAAAATCATTTCTTATTGATTAACTGCATAATATCAACTGAATGAACAGCTATAAGTTGTGGAAATGCTTGCCAGCTTAAAATGTCCCCATTTTTAGACTATTCCTTAAATGAGATTTTTTAAGAAGCTAACTATTACTTTTATAAAAAATACTCTTTACTTCTGTTTAAATTCAAGCCTATATTAATTTAAATGCATAATACCAATACATGTTTTCACGTTTAGATAAGTTACTAGTAATTCAATATTTATGAAGATGCGCAAGATTTTAAGC
Organism: Chitinophagales bacterium; assembly: GCA_038211085.1. GTDB lineage: Bacteria > Bacteroidota > Bacteroidia > Chitinophagales > Chitinophagaceae > Segetibacter. Next base: position 8,537 of record JBBQVY010000189.1, read on the forward strand.
ATAGTATTATTCTCAATCTGCTTTACCCATTCTTTTGGTCAGACACTCAACAACGAATGGATCGATTATTCTAAAACCTATTACAAGTTTAAAGTAGGGGGTTTTGGCACTGATGCTGTAAATGGGAGTGCTATTTTAAAAAATGGAATAGTACGAATTCCTTATTCAACTATTGCTACAGCAGGTTTAAGCTCTGTATCATCTGAGTACTTTCAGTTATGGAGAGATGGTGAAGAGGTACCCGTATACATTTCAAAAAACTCGGGCACTTTGGGCGCATCCGACTTTATAGAGTTTTGGGGAGCCATCAACAATGGAAAACTGGACACAAAATTATATCGCGATCCATCGCTTCAATTATCGGATTACTGGAGTCTTCAAACAGATACAGCCGCTTACTTTCTAACAGCAAACACAGCAAGCACTAATAAAAGGTTTGAAACACAAAACTTTAACTTAACCAATAACACAGCTGTGCCTGTGCCATACTTTATGCATACAGTTGGCAGGTATTTTAAAACTGAATTGCTAGGTGGATTTTCAGCAGTTGCGGGGCAATCTATTTATTCATCTTCTTATGACATGGGCGAAGGATATGCAAGCCGCGCAATAAGACCTAATAATTGCGGTTCACAACCTCAATTGCCTCAAAACTTTTTTAACCTTTATCCATATTCCGGAACGGTAGGGGTGCCGGCACCTGATATGATTATGCGACTGAACAGTGTTGGTAATGCACCCAACAGCCGCACCGTTAAAGTTCTATTGAACAATGACAGCATTACCCGTTACCAGATGGACTATTTTACTGATGCACGCATTGAAGAATACATACCTGTAAATAAGATTAGTTCAGGCACTGCAAATTTTATCGTTATCAATCAAAGCACTGCCGCTTGCGACCAGTTGAGGGTTGCAATGATTGAATTGAACTATCCGCGGATTTTTAATTTTGATAATGCTACCAATTTTAGCTTTAACATCAACTCATCAAACGATCCTCAATACATAGAAATTCAGAATTTTAACTATGGCGGTGTGGCACCGGTTATTTATGACCTGGCACACCAGGTAAGATATATTGGAGACATCTCTACTTCAGGTACTGTAAAGTTATTATTGCCAGCAAGTGATTCTCCTTTTCAACTGGTTATTGCCTCGCAGGCTGGCATTAATTATAAAACCATCAACAGCCTGCAAACAAGAAGCTTTACCAACTATGCTTTACAAGCTAACCAGGGCGACTACCTGATCATAAGCAATCCACTTATTTATGGAACAGGCAGCAGCAATTATGTACAACAGTACAGTGACTATCGCA
>JBBQVY010000190.1:0-9822 GCA_038211085.1 Chitinophagales bacterium
TTCACCAATCAACCTGTTTTTAGTATTCGTTTCCAGCGTACTTTTTTCCAGCACATCAATAGCCTTGTTAGCACTTACGATTGCATTGTAATGGCCGCTCCAAATATTGTTGAAAATAAAGTTGCCTGCTGTATGTGTAAAGTTGTCTATCTGTCCTGCATCACCAAAGTCGCCGGGAGTGCTTCCTTTATCGGCATCGTCGCTGGCAATGTCGTTGGCCAATACCCATAAAAAGCCAACAGTAGTATTTCCAAACCCGCCAAAATATAGCGTGTTGTAAACGCCACCTACCAATTTGGCTGCCGCATCGGGGTCGGTCAGAGCTAAAACCTCAGTTGTTTCGCCTTGTGGTTTTACGTCTAAAAAGTCTTTATTGCAACTTATAAATAATGCAAATGGCAAGCCGACATATGCCAAAGATCTTATGATTGATTTTTTCATTTTGTACTGTTTAATTTTTTATAATCCTACATTAACACCAACAGCAAATGTTCGTGTGGTGGGATAAATAAATGATTCGATACCACCAGCCAATGTTCCTCCATTACTTAATTCGGGGGTGAAACCGGTATACTTAGTAATGGTTGCCAGGTTTTGTGCGGTGAAATATATACGCAAGCTTTGCATTTTAACTGCCTCCAGCTTTTTTGTTGAAAGTGTATAGCCAACTGTAAGGTTGTTAATGCGGAAGAAATCGCCCTTCTCTAAAAAGTAAGTAGAAGCTGGCAGTTCGTTTGTGTTTGCTCTTGGCACACCGGTATTGGTATTATTTGGTGTCCACCTGTTAAGGGCTACTTTAGTTTCAATGTTATCTCTAAAATCGCCACGGGCAGCCTTTTTACCATTATATATTTTGCCTCCGCCAGTACCATATCCACCTACAGAAAGGTCAAACTCTTTAAAGTTTAAACCACCGTTTATGCCATAAGTATATTTAGGTTGATAAGAGCCCTGGAATACACGGTCGGCAGCGTTAATTTGCTTATCTCCATTGACATCTTTATATTTTAAATCTCCTGGTTTTGCATTGGGTTGAGCTGAACCAGCAATTTCTGCATCGGATTGAAATATACCATCCACTTCCCACAGGTAGAAACTGCCTATCGGCTGGCCGTTATCAGAAAGTGTAGTGGTACCCTGCCCACCAACTCCGCCATCCGGTATGGCCTGTCCACCATTCAATTTTTCAATCTTGTTATTGTTGAAGGCGATGTTTCCACCAATATTATATTTCAGGTCGCGGCTGATGTTGTTGGCATAATTTAGACTGAACTCAACTCCTTTGTTGGTAAAGGTGGCAGCATTAGTGATGTACTCGTTGTTAGGGTCACCCAAAATGGCGGGTACCCTTATACGTACCAATGCATCTTCAGTACGCCGGTTGTAAACATCAATGGTACCGCTTAGTTTATTTTTTAACAGGCTGAAGTCAAGCCCAATATTTTTCTCCGTGGTAACCTCCCACTTTAAAGAAGGATCGGCCAGTTCCGCTATACGAATGTTTAATATTTCAGACCCATTAAAAAAGTAGGGAAGATTTTGAGTAGCAAGAGGTATAAACAAACTGCTCGGTATACCATCATTACCAACTTTACCATAACTAGCCCTAAGCTTTAAATTATTGAAAGTATTTTGGTCCCCCATAAAGCCTTCGTTGCTGATTACCCAACCTGCGCCCACCGATGGAAAGAAACCCCAGCGATTACCCTGCGGAAGCCTTGAAGTGGCATCATACCTGCCGGTTACAGTTAAAAAATATTTGTCGGTGTAGTTATAATTCAATCTTCCCAAATAAGAATTACGTGTTGATTTATCACCTGAATTAAAATTGGTTGCTCCAATTGAAGATCCTGCATTTAAATACCATTGATCTTTTGACGCAGGTACATTAACACGACTTCCACCCAATGAGTTTGACCTGATCTCTTCTGCAGTTGTACCTACCAGCAAAGTAAAATTGTGCTGTCCATAACGCTTAACAATGGTGGCAGTATTATCCCACACCCAACGGTTTCCCACGCTTTGAGCTATACTCAAAGCGCTGTTGGTACGCAACTGGTTGCTACCTGCTGTAAGAAAAACATTATCAGGGCCGGTGTTCAAATACTTATATCCATAGTTGGTACTTCTGAAGTCGTTTTTATCAACACCAAAACTACTGCGTAACGTAAGCCACGATATAGGTTTGTATTCGCCTATAATGCTACCCTGGAAACGGTCACCCTTTCCGGAGTTATCGTTTTTATCCTGGTCTAATAAGGGGTTGCCCACGTTATTCGATAAAGATGTATTACCATATTTACCATCTTGCATAGCAATTACATAAGGTGCAGCGCGGTAAGCAACATTAAATACGCCCAGGTCTACATTTCTTATATCGCTTCGACTATAAGATAGCAGGGTGGATATTTTAAAGTTGTTGGTGATTTTATAATCGTTGTTATTTCGAATGGTTAACCTGTTAAATGAATTGGTTCTTATAATTCCTTCATCTGATAAGTATCCAGCACTAAAAAAATAATTGATCTTATCGCTGCCACCCGATAAAGAAATGTTGTGGTTTTGAAAGAAGCCTTTCTTCAATACTTCGTCGTACCAGTCGGTATTACCACCACTGGCAAGAAGGGCTTTAGTAACTACACTGTCTCCACTTCCGTAATAAACACTTGCTTCATTTATGTAACCGGCATACTGGTTAGCACCGGCCATGTTAACAAGGTTTGAAGCTTCTTTTATCCCTACCGTAGCATCATAACTAACCACCATTTTACCGGGTCTGCCTCTTTTTGTGGTTATAAGAATAACACCATTTGCGGCCCGCATACCATAAATAGCAGTGGCCGATGCGTCTTTTAAAATCTCCATGCTAACAATATCCGAACTGTTGATGTTCCGGATATCATCATTAATAACACCATCAACCACGTATAATGGGTTGGCCCCTGCAAGCATGGTACCCGTACCACGTATGCGTATAACTGGTAATGCATTGGGATCACCGCTGGAAATTACCTGCACGCCCGCCACTTTACCCTGCACTGCCTGTGTGGCAGTAAGCACGGGTTGTTTGGCAAGTTCTGCACCTGAAACTGTTGCCACCGCACCGGTTATATCTCTCTTGCGTGCTGTTCCATAACCGGTAACCACTACCTGTTCTAATTCGCGGTTTACAGCGGTCAGGCGTACCGAAATATCAGTTTGATTACCAACAGCAATTGTTTGCTCCTGAAAGCCAACTGAACTGAATGTAAGTGAATCCGTAGAGGCAGCAGCAATTGAAAATTTGCCTGAGCTGTTAGTTGATGTACCGCGGCTGGTACTTTTTACATTAATTGAAACGCCGGCAAGCGGCCTGCTGTCGGAGCCCGTTACAGTTCCTGTAACGTTACCCGTTTGGGCCATGCCAAATAAGTGGCCGAGTAATACAATTGATAAAAGGACAGCGCTTTTTAACCTGGCGCTCCAAAGGGTCAACCTGCCCTTATGTTGATAGTTGAGTTCTTTCATATAACAGAATTAATGAGTAAAAAGTCCAATTGAATATTGGAAGAAGTTATTGACAAAATATAATCAGGCGGGATGAGGAGGTAAATAAGTATTGAGCAATCGTAACATAACATTTAAGTAGAATGGTTATACTAAAATCAGACCGACTAAATGTTCTTTTAGGCAAGGGTAAACTAATGACCATTTGATTTATAATTGTGCTGCACAAATTCATAAAAATACCTTCTTCAATCATCACAACTTCACACACGTTTAACATCATAAATTAGGAGATGTTTAAAATAATTTACGGGGCTGAATTGCTTAAAACATTTTAAGAAAATTTAAATAGAAGGTTTGCTAACAAACGTTAGTTTTTATTTGATATCCCTTACATTTGTCATATAAAACGAGCGAAAGCAATGCAATTGGAAGCAAAACACTTTCAGGATAAAATTGACCAGGAGATTAGAATTGAACCAAAAGATTGGATGCCTGAGGACTATCGTAAAATGCTTATTCGCCAAATTAGCCAGCACGCTCATAGCGAAATAGTTGGTATGTTGCCGGAAGGCAACTGGATTACAAGGGCACCTTCGTTACGAAGAAAAGCCACATTGCTTGCAAAAGTTCAGGATGAAGCCGGTCACGGTTTGTATTTGTACAGTGCCGCTGAAACATTGGGTGTTACGCGTAATGAAATGATTGAGCAGTTACATTCAGGGAAAGCCAAATATTCATCCATATTTAATTACCCTACACTTGCCTGGGCCGACCTTGGAGCTATAGGTTGGCTGGTTGACGGTGCTGCTATTATGAACCAGATACCATTATGCCGCAGCAGCTATGGACCTTATAGCCGGGCAATGGTTAGAATTTGTAAAGAAGAAAGTTTTCACCAGCGCCAGGGATTTGAAATTTTGCTTACCCTTTCAAAAGGTAGCAAGGCTCAAATTAAAATGGCACAAGATGCTTTAAACCGTTGGTGGTGGCCCAGCATAATGATGTTTGGTCCGGCTGATGATGCCAGCCCAAATACGGTACAGAGTATGCAGTGGAAGATTAAACGTTTTACAAACGATGAGCTTCGACAAAAATTTATAGATGTATGTGCAGAGCAGGTAAAATTTTTAGGTTTAACCCTGCCCGATAATGATTTGAAGTGGAACGAGGAAAGGGGACATTATGATTTTGGAGTTATTAACTGGGACGAGTTTTGGCAGGTAGTGAAAGGTAATGGTCCTTGTAATAAAGAAAGAATTGAGGCCCGCAAAAAAGCTCACGACGATGGTGATTGGGTGCGCCAGGCTGCCCTGGCTCATGCAGAAAAGAAAAAAAGAATTTCATTAGTTGCTGCCTAAAATTTAAAATGGTGGATGGTGGAGACGGCAAGACCTTTAACGATTGCTTGCATTAATTTTCAGCCGTCTCTCCTTCCACCATTAATCTTGTTATGAGTAATGATTGGCCATTGTGGGAAATTTTTATAAGAAGCCGACAGGGGCTTGATCATAAACATGTGGGAAGCCTTCATGCAGCTGATGCTGAAATGGCTATCGAAAATGCAAGAGACGTTTATACCCGGCGTATGGAAGGTGTAAGTATTTGGGTAGTTGAAAGCAAATACATCCACGCCAGTAATCCTGATGAAGCGTCCAGTTTGTACGATCCTGCAAATGATAAAGCATATCGCCACCCTACTTTTTACAACCTTCCCGACGAGTTAAAATACATGTAAGGGTTAGGTTCCATCAAATTCCAGGTTACTTTTATTACTACCATACAGCTTTTGTTTGCCTTGTTCTGTCTATAATCTTATGGAGGTTAGCACAGTTGTTGTTAAGTAGATTTTGCTAATCTTGTAGAAAATAAACATTCAGCTAAGAACTAAATATTAAGACACCAGGTTGCTATAGTTATGGACAATCATTCGCATATGGTTACGGAGAACGATGTACAGGGAATGACGCAAACAAAATCGCTCATTGAATACACCTTGCATCTTGCAGATACCAATTTAATTTTAGGGCACCGCAATAGTGAATGGACCGGGCACGGACCGGTTCTGGAACAGGACATTGCTATAAGTAACATTGCATTAGATCTTATAGGTCAGGCCAGGAATTTTTACCAGTACGCAGCTACACTCATCAACCAAAATCCGGATGTCGCTGATTTTGATTTTAATTTTGACAGGCCGGTAACCGAAGATGACCTGGCCTATTTACGCGATGCCTTTGACTATAAAAATCATTTGCTTACTGAACAACAAAATGGTGATTGGGCGCATACCATTCTCCGTCAATTTTATTTTAGTGTTTGGCAATACCTCTTTTACGGTCAACTGGTTAAAAGCACTGATCAGCAGTTGTCATCTATAGCAGAAAAATCTTTAAAAGAAACCACCTATCATGTGCGCTGGAGCAGTGAGTGGGTAATACGTTTGGGTGATGGAACACAGGAAAGCCAGCAACGCATGTTTGAAGCTATATCCAACTTTCAAAATTTTTATGGAGAGTTGTTTGAACCCGCCCCTTACGAAAACGATTTATTGCAGGAAAGCATTTCTGTAGACGTGAAAAAATTAAAAGCAGATTGGGATAAAAAAGTAAACGAGATATTTGAGGAAGCAACGCTGCCATTCACCCCTGCCAAGTGGTCGCAGGCCGGTGGAAAAACCGGGATACATACGGAGCATTTAGGTTTTATTTTAGCCGAAATGCAGTTTTTACAAAGAGCCTATCCAAACTCAATTTGGTAGACGAAAACCATTTGATCCATCCCAATTAAAAAATCGTTAGCAAAATCCTATCGAACACATAGAACAATGTCTCTCCCACAAAACGATATTATACACACCGATCCAAATCAAAGCAAGGCTGATGAAACAAGCACGAAGCAAAAGGTTTGGCAAATTCTGGGAAGTGTAAACGATCCTGAAGTACCGGTTTTATCAGTAATTGATTTAGGCATCATTAGGGATGTTTCCATTGAAAATGAAGGCAACGAAAATAAGGAGCCACAAATAGCGGTAACTATTACACCTACCTATAGTGGTTGCCCCGCAATGGACGTAATCTCCATGCAAATTCGGCTTGCCCTGCTTCAGAATGGATTCAAGAATATACACATCAAATCGGTGTTATCACCTGCATGGACTACCGAATGGATGACAGAAGCAGGAAAAAATAAATTGAAGGCTTACGGCATAGCTCCTCCAAATCCCCAACAAAGTGTTTGCAGCATACAACCATTCCAGGCCCAGGAAGCCATTCAATGTCCACGCTGCAATTCGTACCATACAGAAATGATCAGCCAGTTTGGAAGCACTGCCTGCAAAGCTTTATACCGTTGCCTTGATTGTAAGGAACCATTTGACTATTTTAAATGCCATTAACTTAATAAACACTTTGCTGCAAGGCAGCTAAACAGCTATGGAATCAATACTATTTGAGATTGAAAAATCAGTTGCCATCATCACCCTAAACAGGCCGCAAAAGTTTAATGCCTTTAACCGCGAAATGGCGTTACTGTTTCAACAAAAATTAGATGATTGCCATTCTTCTGAAATTAGAGCTGTATATATTACCGGCATGGGCAAGGCCTTTTGTGCAGGCCAGGATCTTGAGGAGGTTATTGATACCAATGGCCCGGGAATGGACCGTATTTTAAAAGAACATTTTAATCCCATCGTCGAAAAAATATGTTCGTTACCCAAGCCGGTAATAGCAGCGGTTAATGGTGTTGCTGCCGGCGCCGGAGCTAATATAGCTTTGTGTTGTGACATCGTGCTGGCATCTGCTTCAGCAAATTTTATACAGGCATTTAGTAAAATTGGATTGGTACCAGACAGTGGCGGATCATTTATGTTGCCCCGATTAATTGGCTGGCAAAAAGCAAGCGCATTAATGATGACAGGCGATAAGGTACCTGCTTCAGAAGCAGAAAGAATGGGAATGATTTACAAAGTTTACGCTGATGATTATTTTACAGATGAAGCAAAACAACTGGCATTTAAATTAGCCCAGATGCCTACTACAGGCCTTGGTTTAATTAAAAAAGCATTGCAGCTATCAGGTAACAATTCGCTTACCCAACAACTAGCCGTAGAGGATGAATTACAACAACAGGCAGCAGCAACCAATGATTTTAAAGAAGGTGTAAATGCATTCATTGAAAAACGTTCACCTGTATTTACGGGTAACTAAACTATACTAATGACTAAAGGAGCAGGCAACCATTTCTTACTTGACAAAGACTTGTTCAGTCAGTGGCTGGGGATTGAACAACTGGAATTAAAACCAGGTTATTGCAAGTTGAAAATGGTTATTCGCAACGAGATGGTTAATGGATTTGGTATTGCTCATGGAGGTATAACTTATTCATTTGCTGACAGTGCTTTGGCCTTTGCTTCCAACACTTCAGAAAAACAATCGGTGTCAATTGAAACATCCATATCTCATATTAAAATGTTGAAGCCGGGTGATGTTATTATTGCAACCGCCACTCAAAAAAGCAGCAGCAATAAAATAGGTATTTACGAGGTTATTGTAACCAAAGAAAGTATGGAACTTGTAGCCCTATTTAAAGGAACTGTTTATCAGCGGGATCAACCGGCAGGTTAACTTTATTAAGTTACCAGGCGTAGAATTTTCAAAACACATTGTTATGTTTTATTCTTTTAACCAGTTTATTCCGGTAGTTGATCCATCCTCGTTTGTACATCCGCAAGCCTCGGTTACAGGCAACGTGATCATAGGTAAAAATGTATACATAGGGCCGGGTGCTGCATTACGGGGCGACTGGGGAGGTATTGTAATTGAAGACGGTTGTAATGTTCAGGAGAACTGCACCATTCATATGTTTCCGGGAGTGACTGTTTTGTTGAAAGAAGGAGCACACGTTGGCCACGGAGCAATTATACATGGGGCTACTATTGGCCGCAATTGTTTAATTGGAATGAATGCTGTGATTATGGATCAGGTGGTGTTGGGTGATGAATGTATTGTAGGAGCATTAACTTTTATAAAAACAGGTGAGCAGATACCTGGCAGAAGCATGGTTGTAGGCAACCCTTCTAAAATCATAAAACAGGTTAGTGATGAAATGATGGAATGGAAAACTGAAGGAACGAAATTGTACCAGGCACTACCCTATGATATGCAACATAACTGGGGACCCGTTGAACCACTCACCAGTTTACCCGCTGATCAAACTCAACAGCAGTCAGTTTATAAAACATGGAATGAACCCACAAAAAAGTAGGCTGCTTAAAAAATATTCTTATCTTAAAAATTAAAATCCGTCGACAGGTTTTTGAAATGGCCGTTGAGTTTAATCCTGTCCTTCAGCGTTTCCATTTCAGTTACAACCGGTATTACCTTTTGTAAATGACGCTTTAAATATTCAAGCCGCTGGTCTTCGCGAAGCAAACCCAATAAATCATATTCTTCATCTACTGACAGGGCTGCATGATGTGCTACATCATACGATATCAATTCATCATCTGGGTGTGTAAACGCTTTGTTCAATTTTAAGAGACCATGTAAAATGCGGACGCTTTTTATTACCGATTGCATTAAAATGACTTTTTGTGAAACCATGTTTGGCGGATAGTTTACGATAGCTCCACTGTATAATTTATCGGGTACAGTTTTAACAATCTCCAGGATTCTAAACACTTTAATGCCCCGTATTTTAATGTCCATCTTTCCATCTTCATAAACAGCTGCAATTTCAACTACTTCAGCAAGTGTTCCCATTTCTCCTATTCCACCTTTTAGCACCGGTGGAATTCCAAACGGCTTGCCTTCAGCATGGCATTCCTGCACCAGTTGTTTATACCTTGGTTCAAAAATGTGCAGGTTCACATTTTCGCCGGGATATACTACAATACCTAAAGGAAATACAGGAATAAAATTTGTCATAAAATCTAATTTTATAAAGGCATAATAGCTGTAAAAATAATGCCAGTCACACCACCTTTAACCTGGTTGATGAATGGTTTAACTCGTATAAACGTTCATACTTTAAAAAAGTGTAATAGGAAGTCATACGGGCAATCAGGTACCCTTCTCTTCCATCTAAAAATCCTCTCTTTAAAATATAGTTTTGAAAGAAGGAGAAATTAGGAGAAATCCTTCTCTTTATCCATCCTGCACGTTTACCCTGCTGGTAATACCGCTCAGCATTCAGTAAGGCATACCTCGTCATTTTAGTTGCATAATCAGCCATGTCTTTCATGGTATAATGCATAATGTAACCATCTAAAGTAATGACCCTTAATCCTGGTGGCAACACCAGTTGTTCATGAACCTTTGCATTGTTCCACTTTAC
>JBBQVY010000191.1:0-9801 GCA_038211085.1 Chitinophagales bacterium
TCGCTCACATCCATCATGCTGGTAGGAACAATATTCTGCTGTTCAAAAAACTCAATGATGTCTTTTCGGGCTTCAGGTTTTAGCATGCGTCCAACAATATATTGCTGTTCTTCAAGGTCGGGTTGTACACCGGGGCTTTCAAGGTAAATTTTCTTTTCTCTTTCCAGGATTGTTAAGCCTAAAAATGCTCCACCTAAAAAGCCGCTAACGCATAACAGGTCGCCTGGTTGGGCGCCGCTTCGTTTAACAGCTTTACCGGGCGTAATTTCTCCTATAGCCGTTACACTAATTATAAATCCTTTGTTGGATGAAGTAGTGTCGCCACCAATAAGGTCAACGTTGTATTTTTCACAGGCAGCAAAAACACCCTCGTAAAACTCATCTAATGCCTCTACACTAAACCGATTGCTGAAAGCAATGTTCATGGTTATTTGAGTGGGCGTAGCATTCATAGCGTATATATCACTTAGGTTAACGATAACGCTTTTGTAACCCAAATGCCTTAGTGGCGTATACATAAGATCGAAGTGAATGCCTTCAACCAGCATGTCAGTTGAAACTACGGTCTGTTTACCAAAATGATCAATCACTGCTGCATCATCTCCTATTCCTATAATGGTGGACGCATTGTGTATTTCAAAATTCCTGGTAAGACGGTCAATCAAACCAAATTCTCCAAGATCGGCTATTTCAGTTCTGTTTTCCATGTATGAATGCTTTAATCTCCAATGACGTAAGCGCCTGAAGTAAAAATTAATAAGTAATAATGTTAGGGTTCCAGTTGCCGTTTACAGCTTGTACAAATTCTTCATGTATCAATCCATTGGAGGCTACAATACCATGTTGGTACGGACTATACTTTTTGCCTCCAAAGTCTGTTACCTTGCCACCGGCCTCTTCTACAATTAAATAGCCGGCTGCGCTGTCCCATGCTTCCAGCTTATGCTCGTAAAATCCATCAAACCTTCCCGCGGCAACCCAACATAAATCAATAGCAGCACTACCCAGCCTTCGTACGGGTACACCAGCCCTTATAAACTGTTCAAATATTTGCAGCGGGCCGTTCTCCATGTCAAGATAGGTGTAAGGAAAGCCGGTTACAATGCAGCTTTTTGCAACTTCTGTTTGGGTGCTTACTTTTATAGCCTTCTCATTTAGGGTAGCACCTTTGCCTTTTTCAGCAAAGAAAAATTCGTTCATGAAAGGATTGTATACCGCACCCATAAGCATGCTTCCTTCCTTTTCAACACCTATACTAACACAACAAAGGGGAATACCGTTTGCAAAATTTACGGTGCCATCAATTGGGTCGATGATCCACTTTATAGTACTGTCCGATGCCATCTCTCCCGTCTCTTCACTTAATATAAAATGGTCAGGAAATTGGTTGCGAATTACTTCAATAATCACCCTTTCCGATTCGTGATCTGCTTCTGTAACAAGGTTATTGATGCCTTCTTTATTGGTAACCTTAAACTCGCCATTAAAATAATGTTGTAAAACATTGGCTCCCTTTTGTACTGCGTTAAAAAGTGTTTGTTGTAACATGCTGCAAAGATAGCAGGAGCTATTATGTACATGAAATCTTATCCAAAACCTTTAATTAATTAACCTTTGCCTAAAAATCTCGTATTTCGTATAAATAACTAAAGCCGGCCTGTACTTGCAATTGTCCATCATCATAGTAAATTATAATGTCAAGTATTTTTTAGAACAATGTTTAAGTTCTGTTTACAAGGCTATTACAAATATAACTGCCGAGGTTTGGGTGGTTGACAATGCTTCAACTGATGGAAGCATCGAGTTTTTAAATGGAAGGTTTTCATGGATTAATGTGATTGCCAACGATAAAAATGTTGGTTTTGCGAAAGCCAACAACCAGGCTCTTTTTAAATGCACCGGTGAATACGTGTTGTTTTTAAACCCTGATACCATTGTTGCTGAAGATTGTTTTGAAAAATGCATGGCATTTTTAAACCAACATCAAAAAGCGGGAGCACTCGGTATACGAATGGTTGATGGCCAGGGTTGCTTTTTACCCGAAAGCAAACGCTCCTTTCCTTCACCCCTTACTTCGTTTTTTAAGTTGATCGGATTAACCAGTTTGTTTCCTAAAAGCCGGTTTTTTGCACGGTACACACTGGGGTATCTTGATCAACATAAAAACCACGAGGTTGATGTATTGGCCGGGGCCTTCCTTATGGCAAAAAGACAACTGCTTTCCAGCTTACATGGTTTTGATGAAACCTTTTTTATGTATGGTGAAGATGTAGACCTTAGCTATCGCATACAGAAACAAGGCTTAAAGAATTATTATTTTTCAGGCAGCACCATCATACATTTTAAAGGAGAAAGCACAAAAAAGGGCAGCCTGAATTATGTACGAATGTTTTACCAGGCCATGAGCATTTTTGTAAAAAAACATTATGGCAGTGGCAAGGCTTCCATATTTGGATTTTTTATACAACTGGCAATTTGGTTAAGAGCCGGTTTATCGGCTATCAGCGGTGTTTTTTCTAAAGTAGGTTTACAGGTAGTGGATGCAGGCCTGGTGTTTGCCTCATTTAATTTTATAACTGCATTGTGGATAGACTGGTTTAGATCGGGAGAAGCATATAATGCTGACTTATTACAAATTGCTATACCCTGCTTTACCATACTCTTTTTATTAACTATAATGCTGGCCGGCATGTACGATAAACTGCATAAATTGTCACGTGCCTTTTCTGCTGCCCTTATTGCTACTATTGTTTTGCTGGCTTGTTACTCGTTGTTACCCGAGAAATATCGTTTTTCGAGAGGGATAGTATTATTTGGCGGCCTCACCGCCACCATACTAATGGTCTTATTCAGGTGGCTGCTTATCCAATGGAAAGTTATAGAAGATACCGATGAGGCCACCAAACATCAACAAACATTGGTAGTTGGTACCCAGGCAGAATATGCTAATGTACAACGGCTGTTAACCAGGATTGGGTTTCAAGACCGCATTATGGGAAGAATTGCAGCTAACGGAAATAAAGAAGATGCCATTGCTGCAGTTGGGCAGTTACCAACACTATTGGAGAGCCTTACTTTAAGGGAGATTATTTTTTGTGAAGGCTATCTTTCTTTTAAAGCTATTATTGACCTGATACAACAATTGCCAACACATATAAACAGCAGGTTTCATGCACAATACAGCCAAAGTATTGTGGGCAGCGACTCAAAAGATGCAAGTGGAGAATTTGTGGCGGTAGACAGCAGCTTTGAACTGGGATTACCATACCAGCGCAGGCGAAAACGAATGGTTGATCTTGCTGTTTCGCTGGCAATCCTCATAACTTTTCCCTTCCATTTACTTTTAAATGGTTTGTCAATTATTCGCAACGCCATCCTGGTAATAAGTGGTAAAAAAACCTGGATCGGGTATTCTCAATCAACCAATACGTTGCCGCACCTGCGTAAAGGAGTGTTGGCAACAAACGGGTTACCCCTTAATGACTCATCTCCCCTAAAAAAAGAAAGCCTTGAAAAAATTGATGAATGGTATGCCCGCAACTATCATTGGTTGCAGGATGTTAAAATGGTAGCTCGCCATTACAAAAAACTCGGGTAATGCTTTTACAGTATTCGTTTGGGTACAATTGTGAGGTGTAAGGTGCAACCCCAATTCATCCTTCTTAAGACGCAACAAAAGCAATATATACAAGCTATACTTCACTCTGCATAAACATATGCAATGATTTTTTGGAGCCGAACGGTATTACTACTATAAGGCATCGTTGCGTCGCCCTCTTTTACGCTTTATTCAATATTCAGCAATACACAAAATTACCCCGCGTAGAGTATAAAAATGAAGCATTTGAAAACGGTGTATATATAATTGTGGCTGTTGGTCAGGCGACCAACAGCGGCGCAGCAGGCCGTTGGCGGTCGCCTGACCGCCAACGGGTGGTCCCCATTGAGGTGCTAAAATTTGGGATGCACCCAAGGTGTATACATTACCTGTATTTTATGTATTTTAATGTAGTTTCGCTCACTTTAAAAACTACTTTTTTGCATGCCAATTTTTGATCTTAAGCTACCCGATACATTAGCAAGGGCATTGAGGTTACCAGAAAATAGTATCCGACGGCAGCAATTAAATGTGCTAAAGAAACTATTGCGAAAAGCACGTTTTACCGAGTTTGGACAGCGCTACCAGTTTGATGAAATTTTGATGAGTATACATGTTGGAAAAAAGTTCCAGGAACTGGTACCTGTTTTCGATTACAACAAAATTTATAATGAGTGGTGGCACAAAACGCTTGAAAATAAAAGTGATGTATGCTGGCCCGGTAAAATAAAATACTACGCACTTAGCAGTGGTACCAGCGAGTCTGCAAGTAAATACATACCGGTTACCAACGATTTGTTGCGTGGCAACCGCATTGTAATGCTTAAGCAATTGTTTACGTTACGCAATTACCACGATATACCTGTAAAATCAATTGGTAAAGGATGGCTTACCATTGGTGGTAGTACCGAACTGCAAAAAGAAGAAGGCTATTATGCCGGTGATCTCAGTGGGATTATTCAAAAACGAGCTCCTTTTTGGTTTCAGCCATTTTATAAACCGGGTAAAAAAATAGCCCGTCAGCGGGATTGGAATAAGAAGATTGATGAGATTGTTGAAAAGGCACCGGAGTGGGACATTAGCTTTATTGTGGGTGTGCCGGCCTGGATTCAATTGTGCATCGAAAAAATTATAGAACGGTATAAGGTAAAAACCATTCATGATATATGGCCCAACCTTGCTTTTTATGTACATGGTGGTGTGGCCTTTGAACCTTATAAAAAAGGGTTTGAAAAACTACTGGCCCGACCACTTATTTACATAGAAACTTATTTGGCAAGCGAGGGGTTTATTGCTTACCAGGATCGGCAATATAGCCGTGGCATGCGGCTGGTTACAACTGAGCATATCTTTCATGAGTTTATACCCTTTGATGAAAAAAACTTTGATGCTGATGGTAACATGGTAGCAAATCCTGAAGTGTTGATGTTGCACGAGGTGCAGGAGGGAAAAGATTACGCTTTATTACTTAGCACCAGTGCGGGTACCTGGCGCTATCTTATTGGAGACACGGTAAAATTTGTAGATAAGCTAAGAGCAGAAATAGTGATTACCGGGCGTACCAAACATTTTTTAAGCCTCGTAGGCGAGCACCTGAGTGTAGACAATATGAACCAGGCTGTAAGACTTGCCTGCGAAGAACTGAACATTTCAATACCTGAATTTACTGTTGCAGGTGTACCTTATAAAAGCTTTTTTGCTCACCAGTGGTATGTTGCCTGCGACGATGTTATTGACAGCAAGCTCTTATGCAAAACCATTGATAAGTATCTTATAAAGCTTAACGATGATTATGCGGTTGAACGCAAAAGTGCTTTAAAGGAGGTTTTACTGGAAGTACTGAGCGAAGAAAGTTTTATGGAATTCCTTCGCCAAAAAGGAAAAATTGGTGGACAACATAAGTTTCCGCGGGTATTAAAAGGTAAAATGCTTGAAGACTGGCAACATTTTATTAAGCATGAACCTATGATTAAATGAGGGACACATCCCGGGCATTCACTTAAATTAATTTGATGATCGCTGCGCTGTTGAAAGGACTGGCTTTGGGTTTAATGCTGAGCATTTCAGTAGGACCAGTCATGTTTTCCATCATTAAACAAAGTATTAACAACGGCCATAAAGGTGGCTTTGCTTTTATTGCCGGTGTATCTGCCAGCGATATTACGCTGGTAGTTATCAGCAACCTGTTTACTTTATTTTTTGAAGGGCTGCTTCAATACAAAACCCCTATTGGTATTGGTGGCAGTGCCTTATTAATTGCACTTGGGGTGTATGTAACGTTTTTTAAAAAGCTTAAAGTAAATGATGGCAGCGCCCAAATAATGCTGATGCGTAGAAGAGATTACCTGAAAATATTTTTAGCCGGCTATTTTATGAACACCCTTAACCCTGGTGTCATAGGCTTTTGGTTGCTTACTTCCACCTCGTTATTAGTTCAAACTTTTGAATATAGAATAATCGTTTTTTCAACGTGCTTGCTGCTGGTGGGTAGTTTAGATTTTGCCAAAGTAATGCTTGCCGACCGCATTCGCACCAAACTAACGCCGCATAATATTCATATAATTAACCGTATTAGCGGGTTGATATTAATAGGTTTTGGCCTGGCGCTTATTTGGGGAATTCTTGCTTATGGAAACGAGATCAATTAATTTACATTTCTTAAAAAAACTGAATGGACATATCTAACGAACTTGCCGTAGGAATTGATATTGGAGGAACCAACACCAAATATGGTATCGTAAATCACCGGGGCGATATACTGGTTAAAGGCGATTTACGAACCGATGCTTACGCCGAAGTGGAAGATTTTATTGAAGCCCTTTACGAAAAGCTGCATCCTGTAATGCTGGAACAACAGGCAAATGGAATTATAAAAGGCATAGGTATCGGCGCACCAAATGGCAACTATTACAAAGGCACTATTGAACATGCCCCTAATCTTCACTGGAAAGGGGTAATACCTTTTGCAGATATGGTGTCCGATAAATTTGAACAACCATGTGCTCTTACAAACGATGCCAATGCAGCTGCAGTTGGAGAAGGGACTTATGGTGCTGCGAGGGGAATGAAAAATTTTATCATGATCACTTTAGGCACTGGGGTTGGAAGTGGCATTGTGGCTAATGGCCAGTTAATTTATGGCGAAGATGGATTTGCCGGGGAGCTGGGTCATACCATTATCCGCCCCGGCGGAAGGTTACATAAGTCTACCCGTTTGCGTGGTTCATTAGAGTCGTATGCTTCGGCAACCGGTATCGTAAGCACGGCAATAGAGATGTTGGAAAATAGTAAAGAAAAAAGCTTGTTAAGCAACTATAAAAAAAGTGAGCTGAATTCAAAGATCATTTACGAAAGTGCTTTAAAGGGTGATAAAACTGCTAAAGAGATCTTTCGATTTACAGGCCAGATATTGGGTGAGGCCCTGGCAAACTTTGTAATGTTTTCTTCGCCCGAAGCCATCATTTTATTTGGTGGGGTAATTAAAGCGGGCGATTTATTAATGAAGCCCACGAGGTTTCATATGGAAAAAAACCTGTTGCCCATATTTAAAAACAAAGTAAAATTAATTTTTAGTGAACTGGAAGAAGCTGATGCAGCTATATTGGGCGCCAGTGCGCTGGTTTGGGAAATGAAGTTTAATGAAATCCGGACTAAGCCGGAAAAAGTAACGGTATCATAGACATTTTATATCATTAATAAGCCCGTTGGAACCAGCGGGTTTTTTTGTAGCAGTATTTTTATGACTTTATTTTGCGCATCATCCCTGCTTCTTTTTAAACACTAATTTTATCAAATGCTTATAAAGTTACATCCCGAAGATCCACAGCCAAGGCATGTAAAAACTATTATTGAATGCCTGTTAGATGGCGGTGTGATAATTTATCCCACAGATACTATTTATGGACTGGGGTGCGACATATTTAAACCGAAGGCCATTGAAAAAGTTTGCCGCATTAAAAATATTGACCCGGCAAAAGCGCAACTAAGTTTTGTGTGTTCTGATCTTAGTGACCTGAGCAATTACACCCGCAGTATTTCGACACCATTGTATCGCTTACTTAAAAATTATTTACCCGGCCCGTACACATTTATTCTTCCTGCAAGTAAAGAAGTACCTAAAATTTTACAGAGTAAAAAAAATACGATAGGGCTTAGAATACCCGACAATAAAATTGCCAATACTATAGTTGATCAACTCGATCATCCTTTATTGAGTGCATCACTACCCGGGGAAATGGTTGAAGAATACACGGACCCTGAATTGATATATGAGAATTTTAAAAAGCTTGTAGATATTGTAATCGACGGTGGCATTGGAGGTATGGAACCTTCAACCGTGGTTGATTGTACCAGCGAGCCTTATCAGATTCTACGACAGGGTGTTGGTGAGTTTGAAATGGCAGAGTAAAATTGTTTGCCTCGTGGAAGTTGGTTTTTACAAGTGCTCAATTACTTTGGGCCTCCAACCAACATAATAAAAGGGGTAACAAACCTTCCCCTTGCACCCAACAGGTTAATAACCCTGTTGGCCATACTTACTACCGTTGCTTTTACTCCACCTTGCCATTCATTGTAAAAACCATTATAGACTTTTAGGGTAAAACCTGCCTGTTTATATAGTTGATTGTACTCGCTAATAGTTAGCAAACGTTCGGTCCAGCTACCGGTTATTGGGTCGCAGGTATTGGTAAGGTGTACAGGTGGTTTTGGCAACGTACCTGAAAGTTTAAATTCATCAATAGCTTTTAAAATATCCTGTTTATCTAACCCGCGGGTAGCCTTACTTAAATTCAAAACTTGTTCCTCATGTAAACCCGGTGCGTAATTTATTATAAGCTGCTCTCTTATTTTTTTAAAAGCAAGTCCGGCAAATGGTTCGTTGACACCAGCATGTAGAGCATTGCTGCCAACATGCTCATCGGTATACTGTAGCTTCATTAATTGCTTCGATTTAAAATAATTGTCCGTTACCGATGCAGTTGTAAAAACAGTTACCATTATACGATTGATCCTTCTTATGGTAGTAAAGAAGGTATCCAGATTATAAATATGTTCAATTACATCGGTGCCAATGATAGCCGTAGGTACTATTTTATTGCTGAAGTATGTTTCTACCCTTTCAATATCTCCGTCTATAAACTCATCTACTTTTATTGCCAAAGCATTTGCTAATTCTTTTGCTGCGTTTAAAAACGAGGCATTATGATCGTTCAGGTATACCGCTTTACACTGGCAAAACTTTGCAAATAATCCCAACAGTCCATTTCCACAACCGTAATCTATAATGATCATTTCCTCTTTCCTGCAACCCGCCTCATCAATAGCCTTATTCAATACCTCTGCATACATGTACAGGTAATAAATTTTATGTTCTAATAGTTGATGTAAGTATTTGGCGGGGTATTCTTCCAGGTGTAGTTTTTCTACACTCACACGTTCGAGTTGCTCACTAAATGGTTGAATGTATTGTTGGAATTGGTCCATCATTGCGGCGGTTACTTCTTCTCAAATAAAGCCCAAAAAGGTTTGGGCTGTTTTTTTATTATGTAGTTACCCTGGATGTAAGTATGAATATGTCCCATGGCTTCATCTATGTCGTCAGTAAGTTTAATCAGTTTTAAATCTTCCTGGCCAATCGTGGCCTCTTTAGCTAAAAACTCCATATAGTCCATTAATGGTTGAAAGTATTCTTTGCTGTACAAAACAATAGGGAATTGTGTTATCGTTTTTGTTTGTACCAATGTGAGGGTTTCAAATAATTCATCCATAGTGCCAAAGCCACCAGGCATAATTATAAAGCCGTAAGAGTATTTTATCAACAATGTTTTGCGAACAAAAAAGTGCTTAAACGTAAAGCTTTTATTTACATAAGGATTCTCCTTTTGTTCGAAAGGGAGAACGATATTACACCCAACGGAATAGCCATCATTTTCAAAAGCGCCCCTGTTAGCAGCCTCCATTATGCCGGGTCCCCCACCGGTAATGGTAGTAAAACCCATTTCAGCAATGCGCTTACCAAACTCACGGGCAGCTTCATAATATTTATGGCCTTCTTTAAAACGGGCAGAACCAAAAACCGTTATGCATGGACCAATAAAATGCAGCTTCCGCATCGCCCCTATCATTTGGGTAAACACATCAAGGGCAAATCGTAATTCTTTTCCCCTTCCCTTTGGCCCTTCCAGGTATTCTTCAAGCCGGTT
>JBBQVY010000192.1:0-9702 GCA_038211085.1 Chitinophagales bacterium
CCCCGATGGCATCTTTTATCAAAATGCCAATGACAATCCCTGGGTAACACAAATGATTGATACCGCTGCCCAAAATAAAATTTTAAACAGCGCTTCCTATGGCAATGTGCTTTACATAAAAAATTGCGCAGTATGTCATGGACAAGACAGAAAGGGAAATGGCGCTGACTTTCCAAACCTCAAAAACATAAAAGATAAACGCACGTCAGAAGAAATACAATCGCTTTTAAAATCAGGTAATGGCAGAATGCCCTCTTTTCAACGGCTACCGAATAGTGAGCTGGAAGCCATTGCCAGTTTTTTGATTCACCCTGAATTAAAAGAAAAAAAGAAAATTGAGAAAGGCCCGGATGAGGCTGGCAAAGAACAAAATAATGTTTTTGGTTTTAAGCCTGCCTATGCCGTTAAGGTATGGAAAAAAGTTCTTGACCCAAATGGATACCCGGGTGTAAAGCCGCCCTGGGGAACGCTCAATGCTATAGACCTGAATACTGGTGACTATGTATGGCGGGTACCTTTAGGTGAGTTTCCTGAACTGACAAAAAAAGGGTTGGCCATAACGGGCACCGAAAGTTATGGAGCGCCAATCGTAACCGCCGGAGGACTTGTTTTTATTGCAGGAACAAGGGACGAAAAGATCAGGGCTTATGACAAGAAAACCGGTAAAATATTATGGGAGTATCAACTTGATGCGGGCGGCTTTGCTACACCCATTACTTACGAAGTTGATGGCAAACAATATGTAGTGATAGCGGCAGGCGGCGGAAGAGGCCTTAAACAGGGAGGGAATTATGTAGCGTTTACATTGAAGTAGCGCGTTGATAGATTTGCGGACAATAGAAAATTCAACAGACGGTTTTGAATGCTTCATGCAATATTATACTACCCACAGCTTAAGAATGTGAATTAATTTTCTTATTGGCCAGAGCAATATTGCTACTATTTATCATCGTTGCCACGGTCTACCCCGCCCTTTTGCGGGGCTCGTTTCACAGGCAGTTTTTCATAGGATCGGGTAGCAGTTTACCTGCCTGCCCTGGTTTTCCGGGGAGTTTGTCGAAGGCGTTTACCCTGAGCCTGTCGAAGGTGTTACCCTGAGCCTGTCGAAGGTGTTACCCTGAGCCTGTCGAAGGGACACACTTTTACTTTTGGTAAATCTGAGCAGCGTACCCTTAAATATCTTCAAACGAATGCATTAAAAATCTCAGGATGTTTAAGCGCCACTCCAATTGTAAAAGCATTTTGCAGCAGATTATAAAAATACTTTTTGAAAGAATGGCCGCTTACCCGTTATCAGCAAACCCCGGATACAACGTCATACCACCATCAATAAACAAAGTGGCCCCTGTAACATAATCGCTGTCATCGCTTGCCAGCCACACGGCTGCTTTACCAATGTCTTCCACCACGCCAACCCGTCCATACGGAATAAGTTTTAAAAGCTTTTGTTCAGCTTCAGGAGTTGCCCATGCCTCATTGTTTATGTCGGTTTTTATTGCGCCGGGTGCAATGCTGTTGATACGTATTTTTTTAGGCGCATATTCCTGTGCAATAGTTTTCATAAACAGGCTAAGACCGCCTTTACTGGCCGCATAATTGGCATGCCCAGCCCAGGGAATGACCTCGTGTACGCTGCTCATACAAATGATCTTTCCTGCAGCCAGTGACCGGTCGTTTTGTACACCTCTTCGTAAAAATTCTTTAATTGCTTCTCTTGCACATAAAAACTGGCCCGTCAGATTTACGCCTATTACTTTATTCCATTGGTCGAGAGTCATTTCGGTCAGCGGTGCATCTTGTTGAATGCCCGAATTGTTTACCAGTATGTCAAGCGTTCCAAATTGCCCGATAACCGCTGCAAACATTCTCACTACTTCGTCTTCGTTGCTAACATCGCATTGATAAATGATGCCCTTGCCCCCGGCCGCTTCAATATCATGTAAAACTTCCCGGGCCCTGTCAGCAGACTTGGCCGATGAATGATTGACAACGACCGTTGCGCCTTGCATGGCCATCGCCTTGCACACACCTGTACCTATACCGCTGCTGCCACCTGTTATTATTGCGATTTGTCCCTGAAGTTTTTTTTCCATTTCGAAAGTTTTAAGAAAGTTAGTGCAAGAAAAATTGTGCCTTAATATCACTGACAAATTATGGTGTACAAAAAAAGTAAATGAAAGATTAATGATGTTGGAATAGATAGGCCAATCTGTTATCATAATGATAACCCATTTTTGATGGGCTGCCCCTCCGGAGCAGGAAAAATCTATTTGCTAAAGAGGTTCGGCTCTGGCGTATGAGATTAGAATGCTATGCGTATTGATAAAGGATTTGTTTAATGAATAGGTAATATGCATTTCAAGCGTTCGTCAAATTGCGCCGGAGGCGCAACCGCTCTGTAGAACAACATCAAACAATTTTGGTTTTCTGCCCCGGAGGGGCAGCCCCATTTTTTTCAAGCTGAAATGTTTTGGTAAACAAAATAATATTTTAAGTGGAACACAACCTCTTTGGGCTGCCCCTCCGGGGCAGGAAAAACTTCAAATCCATATTTGCTACAGAGAGGTTACGCCGCTGGCGTAGGAAAGCAGGTTGCTTCGTTAAAAGGTAAGGGGTTTGTTTAATTATGATGAAGAATGCAATTCAAAGGATTCGTTCTTTGCGCCGGAGGCGTAACCGCTCTTCAGAAAATCATTTTACCTATTGCTGTGTTCTGCCCCACAGGGGCAGCCCTTAAACCGAGTCAATAACTAATCGTAAAATTCAAACAAATACTCATCCTTATATTCTATTTCAAATGCTTTGAGCAATCCCAAATACTCATCCCTAAATGTTATTTTTAAATGATGGGCCTCCTGGTTCTCGATGTATGAACAAACTTTTGAAATATGTGAACGGCTATATGAAAAAGCACCATACCCGCTTTGCCACGCAAATTTACCTTGCGTAAAGCTTTTGTCATTAATCCAATTGTTGCTTGCCTTTTTAATATCTGACACAACATCCGAAATTGAAATCGACGGATTTAAACCTATAAAAATATGAACATGATCTGGCATGCCGTTAATGGAAAGGACCTTATGATTCTTGTTTTGAATAACTGCTATGACGTATTTGTAAAGATCATTTTTCCAGGATGGCTGAATAAAGTTTCGACGATGTTTTACTGCAAATACCAATTGAATGTATAATTAAGTATAAGTGTCTGGCATCTTTAAATCTAATTTAAAATCGTAAAAGTTACAAAATAGGAGTTTGTTTTTTTAGACTATTTTTTGTGCCGACCTATAATTGGGCCGCCCTGTGCGGGCAGAAGTTTTCGTACTCATTTTGCTACAGAGCGGTTACGCCTCTGGCGTAGGAAGCATAAAGGCATGTCAAGTATACCATTTGAGCTGCCCATCCGGGGCAGTAAACACCTCATATCTAAATTGGTTGCAGAGCGGTTACGCCTCTGGCGTAGAAAAACAGGATGCTACTTGTATAGGTAAGGATTTTGTTTAATTATGATGAAGGATGCCATTCATAGGATTCGTTCCCTTGCGCCAGGGGCGCAACCGCTCTATAGAAAAACATTTTACCTATTTCGGTTTTCTGCCCCGGAGGGGCAGCCCGATATTTTTTAAACCGAAAATATTTGGTAAATGAAATAATATTTTACAAGGCACTCAACTTCCTTGGGCTGCCCCTCCGGGGCAGAAAGCACCTCATATCCATATTTGCTACAGAGCGGTTACGCCTCTGGCGTAAGAAGCATAAGGCATGTCAAGTATACCATTTGGGCTAACCCGGAGAGGCGGGAAACACCTCATATCTACATTGGCTACAGAGCGGTTACGCCTCTGGCGTAGGAAGCATAAAGGCATGTCAAGTATACCATTTGGGCTGCCCCTCCGGGGCAGGAAAAACTTCAGATCCATATTTGCTACAGAGCGGTTACGCCTCTGGCGTAGAAAAGCAGGTTACTCCGTGTAGAGTTAAGGGGCTTGTTTAAATTATGATGAATATGCCTTTGATAGTATTCGTCCCTTTTGCGCCAGGGGCGCAACCGCTCTATAGAAAAACATTTTACCTATTTCGGTTTTCTGCCCCGGAGGGGCAGCCCCGATTTGGGTAACCTTTCTTTTATGCAACATTTTTTATTTCGCAATTGGCAGTTCGTACACTTATGAAAAGCCCAACCCTAACGCACAAAAAAAGCACCTCAACGATTTGCCGTTGAAGTGCTTGCGACGCAACAATGTTGCTATAAAATACTTTTGCCGGTATCTACAACAAATTAATACTTAAAAACTTTTCCTCCTACCATCACTTCTTGTGTCTTCTCGTCAAAAGTGGCTTTCATGCCGGTGTGTGAGGCGGCGGTGGTCATAATGTTGGCAATGGAATGACTGTAGCCAGCTTCAACCGGGGCATTGGTTTCTTTGCGGCTGCGAACACATTCCATCCAGTTGCGAACGTGGCTAGAGGTTAATTTATCGCCGCCGGTATTGGCAGAGGCAATTACTTTCTCTGTGTTCTTCAGGCTAATTTCGGGCAAGAGGTTGGCCTGCATACCCATAGCTTCTGCAAAGCGTTTGGATAGTCCGCCTTTTGGCGAAACCATATTGGTGTTCAGGTTCAATTCGCCCCCATTTGAGTAATAGATCTCGGCAGGGTTCTCATCGCCATTGTGCATACGCGATTGAAAACTTACCTGGAAACCTTTGGTCATATCGTCGGTAGGGCCATAATCAAAAACTGCTGTTATGGTATCCCAGTTTTTGCGGCCATCTTTCCATTGGTAAATACCGCCATTGGACACCACGCTGCGTGGATGTTTTAAACCGCTAAACCAATGCACCGTATCTATCTGGTGGCTCATCCACTGGCCCGGCAGGCCAGATGATAATGGCCAGAACAAACGGTATTCAAGGTATTTGCGTGGATCCCATCCTTCATCAGGGCGGTTAAGTATGTAGCGTTTCCAATCGGTGTCTTCTTTCTTTAACTGGCTCACCAATTCGGGCCTGCGCCAGCGGCCGGGCTGGTTTACATTCCATGTAAGTTCTACCATGGTAATTGGGCCAAACTTACCCGACTTTATAAAGTCGTTTGCTGCATGATAATTTTCGCCACTTCTACGTTGAGAGCCTATTTGTATAATTCTGTTTGAACCTTTGATGGCTTTTAATGCAGCCCTGTTGTCTTCCATAGTTTCAGCAAATGGCTTTTCTACATAGGCATCGCAACCGGCTTTTACCGCTTCAATGGCGTGGGTAGCATGTTGAAAATCTGCTGTGCTAATGAACACTGCATCTACCAGTTTTTTACCGTACATCTCTTCGTTATTGCGACAACCGATAATGTCGTGGCCCATTTTATCTTTCCAAATTGCTACTCCTTCATCCCTGCGTTTACTCCATATATCTGACACAGCAACAACATCAAAATTTAGTTCCTTGTAATGGTTCATAAAACTGGGTATGTGCGACTGGCGATGCCGGTCAGAAAAACCTACAACACCTATACGTACCCTGTCGTTGGCACCTATAATCCTTCCGTAACTTTTAGCACTCATACCCATACCGCCAATTAAAATACCTGCAGAGGTAAGGCTTGTGTTTTTGATAAAATCTCTTCTTGATTGGGTCATTATAAATCGTTTTAAAGTTTAGCTACTCAAAGCCGGGCAGCTATAAGACAAGTTAAATTATAGTTCTTTTATTTTAATGCTGCGATAAAATACTTTATCACCATGGTCTTGTATGAGCAAGTGAGCTTTAGGTGCCATTCCAAAATTTGGCCAGTTTTTATATTTGCTTTCTGCCACCAGCTTTAAATAATACTGAGAGCCTCTTATGTATTCTAACACCTTATATCCATTTAACCAATGTTCAACTTTATTGTTAGGATAAACCCTGATCATTCCCTGGTTCCACTCACCAATTTTTTTACGGGAGCCAGCAATTTTATTTGAGGCCATCAGATCGTATAAGGAGGCAAGTGTTCTGTTGCCATCACGGCCCATTTTTGCATCGGGATGCTTGTCATCGTCTAAGACCTGGTATTCAAGACCGATAGCAGACCCCTTGTTTCCTTCGCTTTCTGTAACAAAATATTTTACGCCGCTGTTGGCACCTTCAGTTAATTTAAAATCGAACTTCAACTCAAATGCGCCATACAATTTTTCGGTAACAATATCGCCGCCGTTTTTGGATTCTGCACCCGTAGATTTTTGTACACTTAGCTCTCCATTGCTTATCTCCCATCCATTATTAGGGAACGTTTCTTTATAGGCACCTCTCCAACTGTTGGTCGTTGAGCCATCCCATAATAATTGATAACCGTTCTTTTTCTCCTGTGCAGAAAGATTGTTTGGTACCATATTAACTACATAAATGTTATCAGCAGGAGAAGCCTTTAGATCTGTAGTTTTAATATTGATATTTCTCCATTTTACCTGAGTGCCGGCTTTGCCATTTTTACCTATAGCATGCACCTGGAAGGCAATAAAACCCGAAGCATCTTTATCGTCCACCACATTGGCTGTTGGTATACCATTTATCCACGTACGCAGGCTATTGCCTATTGCTTCCACACGATATTTATTCCACTGGTTGTTTTTAAAAGCCTTTTTTCCTGCTGGATTATTTTCGAGGTTATACAACCATCCCCTGCCGGCTTCATCATACAGGCCACCACTCCAACGCCGGGTAGAAGGATCGATCTCAACCTGGTAACCATGTACTCTTCCATTCATATAATCTGCAGTGCTATGGCTGCGTATCTGTACACCAGAGTTCATGGCTGTATCAACAAGAAGTTCATATTCTAAAATAAAATCACCATAGTCTTCTGTAGTAGCCAAAAACGAATTTGGTTGATCAGGCACTGTAGTGCCTACCAGTTCACCATCCTTTACCTGGTAAACAGCTTTACCATTTAGCTGATTAAAACCAGAAAGGTCTTTGCCATTAAATAATGCTTTCCACCCTTTTTTAGGATGGCTGTAGGAGGTGGTAGCAAAAACTAATAAAACAAATAACAGGGAAGATAATTTGTACATGCAGGCAAGCTTAAAAGTAAATCGTTAATAATGTATAATTGAAAGTATAGAAACTACCTTAATAATTGGGGACTTTAAAAAATACATCGATTGATATGTTCCTATTCACTTTACAATCAATGAAAAACAGTTTACCTTAACTAACTAAAACTATTACTTATGTCAGTTTGGGGAAACTTATCTGCAAAATATGAAACGCCACGTCCACGTAAAATCCTGGCCCTCGATGGCGGTGGTATCAGGGGTGTTATTACCCTTGAAATTTTGGCTGAGATGGAACAACAGCTAAAACAAAAACTAAACAAAGGCGACGATTTCAGGCTGGGTGATTACTTTGATTATATAGGTGGCACCAGCACAGGTGCCATTATAGCCGCCGGCTTATCTATAGGTATGTCGGTGCAGGAACTACTTGACTTTTATCTTAAAAAAGGCAAGGATATGTTTGATAAAACTTTCATTTTGAAAAGATGGAAGTCGTTGTACGAATCGGGGCCCTTGTTAAAAATGCTTAAAGAAACTTTTGGTGCAGATACGGATCTTATTGTACGCAAAGACAAATACAAGTGTTTAATGCTGGTAGTAACCATGAACCGCACTACAGATTCGCCATGGCCAATCAGCAATAACCCGCTGGCAAAGTATAACGATGAAAGCAGGCCCGACTGCAATGCCCGCATTAAATTGTTTCAACTGGTAAGGGCAAGTACGGCGGCACCGGTTTACTTTCCGCCCGAAACCTTACAATGGGACCCCAATAATGAGGAGAAAACTTTTGTGTTTGTAGATGGCGGCGTTACCCCATACAATAACCCGGCATTTTTAATGTACCGTATGGCCACCCAGCCTGCCTACAATTTAAACTGGCAAACCGGTGAGGATAAATTATTGATTGTATCCGTTGGCACCGGATCTGCACCCAGTGCAGGCACTTACGACAATTTGCTGGAGGCTGCCAAAGGTTTGCCTAATAATCTTTTATATGCCATGCAGGTAGACCAGGATATTAATTGCCGCACCGTTGGCCGCTGTACCTATGGCGCAGCCATTGACCGCGAATTAAAGTTTATGATACCCATGGATGAAGCGGGAAATATAACCCCGCTGACACAGGATACAAAAAGGCAGTTTTTATATGTAAGATATAATGCTGATTTAAGCCGCGAAGGATTGGACAGCCTTGGGCTGGTGGATGTAGATCGCAGTCACGTATCGGAGATGGACTCAGTAAAATACATAAACGACCTTGTAACTGTTGGCAAAGCCACAGGCAAAGCTCAGGTTAAAATGGAGCACTTTGGAAGGTTTGCAGAACCTATGTAAAAAGCTTCCTGAAACTTAGTTCCTGCTCATTTTATTATGTTGTAGGCAACCCTTGATGCAACATTTTGCTAAAGTAAATGTCAACTTTAAAAAAGACACTCATGAAACTCTTAAGCAAGTTCTTAATTTCACTGTTGACCATTGTAAGCCTGACTAATTTATCTTGTAAAAAAGAAAAGTCTTTCATGAATGATGGAGTAATTACAGGTTTTGATACCAGGACATGCCCATGCTGTGGAGGCTTAATGATTAACTTCATAGGAGAAACACAACCATATAAAGGTGCATTTTATCTAATCCAAAACAATTCATCTGAATTGGGAATTGATAATAACTCTGCTTTTCCTATTTACTTTAAAGTTGACTGGACACAAGACCGTATCGGATGTACTTCGGGTGCTATAGGAAATATTATTAAAATAACAAGATTTAAAAAGCAATAATTAGGTTAGACATACAATCTGAAATGCTAAATAATGAGATATAACAATCCCATTCTAAGCGGGGACTTAAAGAAATTGACAATGAATATTGCTAAAAAAATACAACGACGATTTAATGAGAAACCGAACATGAACTTAAGGTTATCAAGCTGACACAATAGGGCTACCTACAAAAAAAGTATTGCTGCAAGTGGGCCAGAACGTTGAAGTAATCGTCTACAATTTACTATCAGCAGCAGTTTGGGCTTGACAAACATCGGTGGACTTTTGATTGTTATCTTGTACATTTATTTTTTAATCAGCAGCGGTTTCGGGCAGACGTTTTTCAAGTCCCATGCCTGCACAAAGCCCTGTTCGTAACAGGAATAATCTTACCGTTGTCTATTAACAATCTGGCTCAACCTATCCTCTTCACCATCTTTTATAAATCAGGATAAAAGCTTGATTCTATTTAATTAGTGAGGTACGTTTACAAATCGTGCCGTAATTAATTCAAAATTGAACAGCACTTCTGATAAACCTTCTTTTCAAACACTATTGCTTCCTGGCTAAATACCAAAACTCATTTTAAAAAAACCATTTATGAACAAAGCATTTATCGTTCGCCCCTTTGGCATAAAAAACGAAGTTGACTTTGAAAAAGTTGACAAGGATTTAATTCAACCAGCCTTAAAACAAGTAGGTGTTAATGGCAGTACTACCGCTTCTATTGTTGAGCAGGGAAACATACGGGAAGATATGTTTGCCCAATTACTGCTTGCTGATCTTGTTGTTGCAGATTTGTCTATACATAACGCCAATGTATTTTACGAGCTGGGTATCAGGCATGCACTTCGTGATAAAAAAACATTTTTGATCAGGTGTTCTAAAGATGAAATTCCATTTGAT
>JBBQVY010000193.1:0-9657 GCA_038211085.1 Chitinophagales bacterium
TTTTCTGTCATCCTTAAACTAACAACTTTTTTTGAACCACGAAGACACCAAGGGACAAAGAGGCACGAAGGGCTGTCTTCATTTTCATTATTTATTATTCGTTATTCATTATTCATTATCTCCTCCGCCAGCCCAAAAGACAACGTCATACCGGCCCCACCAAGGCCGTTTACTATGGTTACACCTGCCTCCGGTTGATGTACATAGTCTGATGCTCCGTTTGTCATTTTAGTATAGGTTCCGTTCCAGCTTTGTATTACTTCATCGCTTTTAAAATTTGAAAATTGCTTTAGGTAATCAATGATTAGCTGGTTGATAAAATTTTTATCGAAGGGATCATGTACCCAGCCATATTCGTGACTATCGCCTATGGTAAGTTCGCCGGTGGCATTTTGCGATACCATGACATGGATGCCCCATTGCAAATACTGCGGCATGGTTTGACGGTAAAAATCTTTAAGGGCCGGTAAGGCTGGGGCAACTTCAAAACTTTTGTAATGTATTAGCGACAGCCCCCCGCACAATGAAGGGCCAATACGCCAGTTATCTGGCTGAGATGCCAACCGCATCATTTGCAACTTGCATTTGGTAAACGGACCGGCAGCAAAAATTTCAGGATATAGTGTTTCAAAATCGGCACCACTGCAAACAAAAATCTCGTCGGCACTCCATTGTTGTTTACCACATTTAACCACGGGGTATTCAATGGAGGTAATGGCTGTTTTAAAGTTGAAAACAACATCATACTTGTCAGTTAGATAAGCTGGTAGCTTTTGTATGGCAACCCGTGATTCAATAATCATTTCATCTCTGCTGTATAAGGCGCCTTTAAGGTTTGAAGGATTAACTGCATCACTCATGGCAACTGCTTGTCCGGAGCTCAAAACAGTAACGGGTCGCAATGACTGATTGGCTTCTACAAATTCATCAATTACTTTTAATTCAAGATCGTTGTAAGCCAAATGCAGGCTGCCTTTTTCCTCGTACCATAAGCCCGCCTCGTTACACACCTCCTTCCAGATTGATTTACTAAGCAGGGCCCTTTCATACAATTTTCCATTGGGTTGACCCAAAGGCCAGAGCATTCCAAAATTGCGGATAGACGCACCAACAGCTAATTCGTTTCTTTCAAAAACAGTAACCTGGTAGCCCCTTACAGCAAGGCTTCGAGCCATGGCAAGACCCACCATTCCCGCACCTATAACTATGGCACTTTTATGCATACACCGGCTGAGTTTTTGTTGCTCCGTAATACTTTCTATTAAAATAAAATGCAGCAAGCAAGGTGCCTGCAATTCCAAATGCGGATATGATGTAGATGGCATTTATAAAGAAACTGGTCCACGTTAACTGAAGGGCAAAGAATTGTTTTATAAATAAGATCAGCACACTACCCAGGTAACCAAAAGCATCGGACACGTACATAATAAAACCAACATTGCTACGCACTTTGTAGCTGGCAATCATCCTTTCAAAATACAAAGCATTGAATGGCACATAACTCATGTACAAACCGGTACCTACCATTACCATCCAAAATATGGGGCTGATGATTTGCGCACTGAATAAAAGTGTTGCAGTTAAGGCAACAATATAGCCCGCAATTATTATGATATGATTGATCATAAACGCCCTGATGTTATTCTTGACCAGTATGAGCAAACTCATACAAATTAAAACGATAACAGACACCGGTATTTCGGACTGGGTAAAGATTGCTGCCTGGTTTTTATAGCCTAATTCGGCCCACAACTCATTGGCAAAATTGTCTCTGAAATCGCGTAAAATGGTTAGCAGCACATACGTAAAAACAATTAGTATGATGCCCGGAAGAAACATCGCTATAAAAGATTTTCGTTCGGCTTTGGTCATGGGTTCGCGAACACTTCTTACAGCAATATCGGCTGGTGTGGGAGGGGGTACATGGTGCAGCAACCAGGTAAACAACAGCATAGGTACTACAAACAAGGCACCTGTA
This sequence comes from Chitinophagales bacterium, assembly GCA_038211085.1. GTDB lineage: Bacteria > Bacteroidota > Bacteroidia > Chitinophagales > Chitinophagaceae > Segetibacter. The sequence goes on from JBBQVY010000193.1 coordinate 1,979, forward strand.
AAAAAAGGCATCCACATCTCTGACACCTGGTAATGTAGCAGCAGTGTTTTGCCAACACTCTTTACAACACCAGACGAGAAAATAAAGCTGGTTGCCAGCACCGCACCTATGAACTCGGTTTGCCTTCTTCCTTCAACATAACTAAATACCAAACCCCACACCATACCCAACGGAAACCCGTTTAATAACATAAATAGAATGTTGTACGGTGCCGGAGTGATAGCAAAAAAGAATAGTGCTACCCACGACATTAATATCAAGAACATAATGGCACCGGCACGCTTTGGTTTTTGTATGGAAGAAACAAACCGGATACCGTAAAATTTGCTGAGCATGTACCCTATAACCTGGGCAGTCACCAGCCAAACTTTGTAATCTATATTTAAAAAAGATTGATTGGTAAACCCTGCTGCAGTAAATGGTTTTCGAAAAGCATACATGCTAAAATAAACACAGAACGAAGTGCCCGCTGCAAATACCGCTGTTACCCAAACAGGCATGCGCAATAACCACCTTTGTAACGCAGGCAACAGTAGCATCAGTGCGTTTATTAAATTTTATCCATAATGGGGATGAGTTGCCTTAAATCGTCAAGAATAAACGATGGATGATACGGTTCCAATTGCTTCCTGGTAAAAGCACCTGTAGTTACTGCAATTGAATACAGGCAACCGGCATTTTTCCCCTCGTTAACATCCACTTCTGTATCGCCAACTTTTATTACCTGTGTAGCATCTGTTACCCCCGCAAGCTCCATTAATTTTTCAATCATATAAGGATGAGGTCTGCCATAACTTACTTCGTCGCTTGCAACCAAATAGTCTACAACCCCGTTTTCTATCCAACCCAATCGTTCAACAATTGCTTCAGCAATATTTTTTGTAAAGCCTGTATTCAGTCCAATTTTAATTCCTTTGTTTTTGCAATAACTGAAAACTTCTTCAACACCATCCAGCGGTTTAACATCAGGGCTTGTTTTGTAATAAGCAAGCATAGCATCAATAAAACGCTGGTGTATGGTTTCAATGTAATCGTTGGTTATTAAAGCAGGATTACTCTCGTAAACATGCAGCAATTTGCCAATCGCTTCGGGCTTTTTATAACCCATAATAGGATTAATATTTTCAACAGGAATATTGTAACCACTTTGTAACATGGCCTGTTGAAAAGCTGATGCCACGGCACCTTTATCGGCCACGGTAGTGCCGGCCATATCAAATACTACTAATGATACCTTCATGTTTTGCGTTTGCTAAATGATGTTGTAACAGGTTTGAAAACCAGGCGATATCCAATACCTCCGCAGCGGCATCTTTTGCCTGTTCGTCCCACAACCTAACTCTTATTATGTCATCAAAATATCGATGATCCTTAAAAATTTCAATTTCGTTGCTTGTCATTGGACCGCCCTGCCATTCGAGTGTGCGCCAGCTTGCCTCAGATAATTTTTTGCTGTATGTTTCATCGGTAGCAACCAGGTAACGTTTGGCATTAACATGGTGTTCTACCACTGCGCAAATTCTGTTTGAAAAACCGGCCTGCTTCAAAAATGCTGCTCCAATGTTTTCATGATTGACAGCTCCAAACCCATCCATATCTTCAGCATTAAACAGGTGGCCCAGTAAATGTCCTATGTCATGTAAAAATGCTCCCAATACCAACTCATCATCTGCTTTTTCTTGTATCGCCAGCATGGCACATTGTATCATGTGCGATGCCTGCGATACCGGCTCGCCATCGTAATCTTCCTTACCATAAGTTTGATACATATCAATAATATCGTCTACGGTTTGCAGGTTCATCACACTAAAATTTACAAAATGAAAGGCTTTGGTTACTATTAGAAACTGTGTAAATTAATTTGAAACTTTGATTTGATACAGAAATGGGGTGCATTCCAAATTCATCCTGCTTAAAACGCAACAAATGGTGTATATACAATTTTCGCTACTGTTTTTGTATTGCCCCGGCATGAATGCCGGGAAATGTATGAACAAAAATCCACTGGCTTTAGCTCAAGCCCTCTTGCATAAACATTCGGCTAAAGCCAATACAATAATTTTAAATTGAGCCCCGGCATAAATGCCAGGGCAATACATACGACCATTTGGAATGCACCCCAATGATGCCCTATCTACTACAGATAAAGTGATTGCGACCCTTCGACAAGCTCAGGGTAAACTGCTCCCGATTAAATCGGGGTTATGAAAAGATGCCTGTGAACCGTGTGGCAAGAATGAAGCCATGAAAAACTACTGCTGGTACTATAAATCATCATTTTTATACAAGTTCAAAACAACCTCTAAAACAGGATGGAGCTTGGCATATTACTAACCGTATCTGACCTGCTATTTTATCAGCCACATATCTGCATTAATATCGTCGTTTCCACCAAATTGTTTTTGCACTGCCTCTTTCCAATTGGTGTTATTGGTGGTTTGCTCTGCGGTTGGGTATTGAAACCTTTTAGGTATGCGTGCACTGTTACCAGTTCCGGTGCCTGTAAGAAAGTTAGGTACACCGGTACGGCGGTAATTAAAGTAGGCTTCCCACCCTGAATTTTGAAAAAATGCCAGGTATTTCTGCAGCAAAATCTGGTTAAGACCAGTGGTGGTATTGCCATCATATTTAACTGAAGCCTGCGGATAATATGAACCCTCAAAATCGAATGGAATGTTGTACACAGTTGAACCCGCTGCATTAAACGGATACACTTTGGCTACCGTACCCGGAGCATTAACCGGAATACCATAAAACATAAGAGAAGTTTTGATTCCCTTTTTATACCAGTCTTCTGCACTACCAGTTGCCCAACCCCTGTTGATGGCTTCGGCAATATTGAAACACATTTCGGAATAGCCAATTATGATACCCGGCTCTGACACATAGTTTGCATAGTAACGGCTTCTGCTGCGCAGCGAATAAGGAGCATTGTTTACATCACTCATTTTACTCGACATATCGGCAAGATCTTCGCCTGAACTGGCGCCATTGTAAGCAGTAATATCAGCAGGGGTTTTACCTGCCTTTAACTGGCCGGTTGCTGGTTCTGCGGTTACAAAAGCACGTGGATCTTTTAGGGCTACCAAATTATTTAAATACGTGGCCGACATGTTATAACGCGTAGCATCAAAACCAAGATTGTCGGGGTTACTGGGATATTTATTCAGGTTATTGTAAATAAACTGCAGGTTATCAGCTTCACTTTCAAAAATGGGATACTTTGTTTTGTTACCCAGAATATCAGCAAACTGTTGCTTGATTTTAAGATCGGTATCTGCTTCTTTTTTGCTCAGTGCAATCAATACTCTTAAACGAAATACATTTACCACTTTACGCCAATTGCTTAGTTTACCATTATTATTAAAATAAAAATCACCTTCCACTTTTGTATCGCCTGTTTTACCAATAAGGCTTTCGAGGTCAGTATTGGCTTCATCAAGCCACTTTATAATTTGCACAAATACCTGTTTTTGCCCATCGTATTTTGGATTGGTAAGTTCTACTGATTTTAAAGCTTCAGTTAAAGGAAGATCGCCGTTTAAACTAGTCATACGGTAATAGAAAAATGCCTTAAAAAATTTAGCCATGGCGGAATATTGGTTTACATCGGCCAGGCCAGACTTCTTTGCCTCCTTTACCATTTGCTCAATATTGTTGAGCGTAATAAAATTCCAGTTTACGCCGGTCCAGTCGTAACGCTGGTCGCCATAGTAGTTATAGTTTACCACATCAAACTGGTTCCAGCGGCTAACAGAACTCCAGGGCCTGTCGAGGTTTAGATCGTTGGCCACAGCAGTAAAAACAAGCGATGGCGGTACGCTTTCGGCACGGTTTGGGTTTTGTACGTACTCGTCGTATTTTTTATTACAGGCTGCTACCAATGTTATTACAAGCAGCATGACACCTGTTCTGTATTTTAATAATTTCATAGCCTTATTTTTTATTTTTTAGAAGGTGATGTTTAGGTTGATGCCATACCGTTTAGTAGTAGGGGTTTGTATACTTGATCTGCCCTGGCTGCCTGCATATTGATCAATATCTACATCCTTGTATTTGGAGAAGTACAACAGGTTGCGGCCCACCAGCGATATGTTTGCCTGTTTGATGAAGCTCCGGCTCAATACCTGGGCTGGTACATTGTACGTAAGCGTTACTTCGCGAAGCTTGCCAAAAGTTTTACTTATCAGGTTTGACTCGTTGGTGTTATAATAAAAGCTGATGTAATCCTGCAGGAATGTTGGTGTTGCGTTGGTGCTAAATTTCAGATCATTGTAGTTGGTTACATTGCCCAAAGCGTCGTATTTAAGTGGTACACCATTGCTGATAACTACACCTTCGCCTACCCACGATTTTTTACCAAGGATATCCTGGTAACGGGCATCGCCCATTTTACCTTCTACAGTGTTTATGTGACGACCACCGCGATAGGTTTGTTGCTGAATATAGTTGACCATAGTTCCACCTACGCGACCATCAAACTGAAAACCAAACCTGAAACTTTTGTAGGTGATGTTGTTGATGAAACTCCATACCCAATCAGGATTGGTATACCCTAAAAATTGCGATCTTGGATTCCTTATGGGACGACCACCGGCATCGTTAATAATCTGTCCGTCTGGTGTGCGTACAAATTCGGATCCTATCAACTGGTCATATCGCTCACCCACTTTTAAAAAGTTATTTAATTGAGATATACCGGGGTAAATATCTGTAAGCATATCCTTATAGGTTGACCAGTTGGCTATAACATTCCATACCACGTTTTTCATGCGAACCGGTGTAGCATTTGCTGTTACTTCCCACCCTTTCACTTCCCTTATAATACCATTTTCTTTATAGGCATTGTATCCTGTAGATGACGAACGTGAGAGGTTAAATATTTCGGGACCCAGCTTAGAGATATAATAGGTGGCTTCAATACCAAACCTGTTCTTTAAAAAACGCATATCCACACCCGTTTCGTAGGTGGTGTTGGAGAATGGTTTTAAATCGGGATTTGCTAATACGTCTGTATAATAGGCACCCACCAGGTTGTTGTACACAATGGGAGTAGCGTAGCTGTTCGAGTTTTCATAAGTAGGTCCATCGTACGATGAGGCATATTCAAAACCATAATCAAGAGGATATGATGCCTGTGGTGTTGCACCAATAGTACCTGTAGTTAAACCGCCTTTTACATTGGCATACGAACCACGAAATTTCAACAAAGTAATGGCTTCGGGCAGCGTGGCATAATCACTTACGACCGTGCTTAACGAAACCGATGGATAAAAGAAGGTGTTGTTGTTTTTTGCCAGTGTAGAAATTTTATCTACCCTGCCCGTTAGCGACAGGTTTGCATACTTTTTAAAGCCAAGGTCGGCATAACCATACGTACTCAACACAAGCATATTACTTCTAAAGTTGGATGCACGCAGTGGGTTGCGGCTGTTGGCAAAAGTGTACAAACCGGGTACGTTTAAGTAATCGGTAGTTACAAAACTTGAGTTGTATTTAAATGAACGGGCATTGCCACCAACGGAAGTTTTTAAATTAAAACCATTGGCAATGTTGTTATTTGTGTACGTAATCAAAACATCTGTATTGTTTTCAAACATACTGCGCCTGTCTTCGCGATAGTCGCCTTTACCTTCTTCCCTTCCGTAAGGGTGGGCTGAATAGGGTAGCTTTTCGTTGCGGTACAGGTCGTAAGTAGTTACCTGTGTCCGTACAAAAGCATCAATGTTCTTACCAATTTTGTAGGAGAGTTTCAGGTTACCGTTTACATCAGTCTTATAGTGTTCTCTCAACCACTCGTTCACCATAAAATATGGGTTATGGTAACGCTGGTATTCGGCATAAATACTTTGTACACCTTCTTTACCCGGCTGCCAGTAATTCTTCATGTCATCAATGTTCCAGTCGGCACCACCCCAGATAATGATGTTATAAATTAGACTGTTAGGGCCATAGTTTACATCAGGAAAATTGGGTGAAGACTGGCGGTTGTAGTTGAGGTACGATTCAAGGCGAAGCTTATCGGTAAAGTTGTAGCCGGCCGAAACATTAAAATTGCTGATGTTCAATTTCATGTTTGGAACAATGGCTTTTTGATACGTCTGCGACATGGAAAAACGTAGGTCGTACTTATCAGTTCTTGCAGCAACAGACAGGTTATTAGTTGATAAAATACCCGGCTCTAAAAATCTTTTTAAATTATTCTTACCCCTGTTTACCCAGGGTGTACCTGTACGAACCCCTGTTACCAGATCAACGGGGCTATCGTATTGAGGTAATAGCTGGCCTTCAAATTTTGGCCCCCATACATCGTAATCAGCATCGTTAATACCACTGCCTTTACCATCGCCAAAGGCATATTTACCATGGTCGCCGGGCCCATATTCGTCCTGCACTTTGGGTATGGCATTAAAGCCATTGTCTACCATAGTAGATGAGTTGAACTCAATGGATACACCACGCTTGTCTTTGGTACCACGCTTGGTAGTAATCATGATGGCGCCATTGATACCACGAAAGCCATATAATGCAGCCGCAGTAGAACCTTTTAAAATTGTATAGGTTTCTATATCGTCCGGGCTTATGTTCCAGGTGTCTGAGTTAATCGGCACGCCATCAACTACAAACAAGCCTATGGTGCGACCACGCAGTATCAGTTGCGGACCCTGCAACATTTCGGCAGAAGCACCAACAGTAAGGCCGGCTACTTTACCTACCAGTCCATTAATTGGGTTTGGCTCACGGGCTCTTATCAGGTCTTCGCCCTTTACTTCCTGAACTGAATAGCCAAGTTTCTTTGTTTCTTTTCGAACACCCAGTGCAGTAACAACTACTTCGGTCAACTGTGCTGTTGAAGGAGCCAGTTGCACTGATACAAAACCGGCTTCTGAAACATCAATCACCTTATCATTATAACCAACGTAGGTAACAATCAATTGAGCACCTTTATTCGCCTGCAGGGTAAAATTTCCACTTGCATCGGTAGAGGTTGCTTTAGAACTATTGAGTACAGAGATGGTTGCGCCGGAGATTTTATTTCTGTTAATGGAATCAACTATTTCTCCCTTTACAATTACATTTTGTGCGTGAAGGCAAAGGCTTAAAAGCAGCAGTAAACCTAAAAACGCCATTGGTTTTTTTATTGCCGCAAATGTGGGTTTCATAAAGTAGTTTTTGGTATGAGTTGCAAAACTACCTGTAACAAAAACCCCTTATTGTTTTAAGCGGGTTATGAAAATGTAAAGGAATTGTGAAGAAATTAAGGGTAACAATTTGGTAAAGTTGGAGTAGCAAATAATTCGTAAAAGGGGGGTTTGGGGCCACGAAGACGCGAAGACGCAAAGTGACACCAAGGTATTGTTCTGTCAACTGTCATCTTTCTGTTGAACCACCAAGTCACTAAGACTCAAAGTGGCACTAAGACGAAATATTATTTATTATTCACTTTTCATTATTCATTTGTCGCAGCATCGAACAACCAACAACGACCAACGACTTTATACTTTCACATCAATATCCTTAATATCGGCCAGCCAAAGAATTGCCTCTTCAAAACTTATAAAAGCATTTACATTATAGCCCCTGTTTTTGGCGACCAGCTCAAAAAAATTTGCCCGGTCAAAACTGTCATCGTCTCTTGCAAGAATGGCCGTTTTACGCCTGAATGTTTTTCCATATTC
>JBBQVY010000194.1:0-9622 GCA_038211085.1 Chitinophagales bacterium
TACCGATAGCGAACTGAAGCCGATTGCAATCCAACTTCCCGCCTGGCTATTACAAATACTATTATTGGGCGTTCCCCTTATTCTATGATGTGGAGCGTGTCAATGCGTTCAAAGTGCTTTCTGTTCAAAGTTGCAAAATGCAAATTGTTTGTTATGGCAGTTGCCGCAATAAAAAGGTCAGCCAAATCAATTTGTTTACGTTTTAGTTTTAATTGTCTGTTTATTATTACAGCTTGTTGCACGACATTTCTATCGAAAGTAAAACGTTTATCTTTTGCAACAGGTCGTCCCAAAAGAGTAGTTGTGATATTGTCGCACCTGAATAAACTTCATATTCTGATATCGCAGAGATTTGGAATTGATAGCCTTGCAGTGCAAGCTGTACAAATTTGGAATTATTTTTATCCGATTTTCTAAAAAGGTCAATAAGAATAGAAGTGTCTGCCAATACTATTTTGTCCGCCATTCGTTGATAGCTTTTCTCGTTTTGGCAACTTCGTCCAGTTGTTTCTTACTATAAGTTGGTGCAGATAACAGTAATGCAACCAAATCTGAATTTTGTTCTGCTACTGCCACTCTTTCTTCAACTTCTCTTTTGAGTTTTGTCCATTGTGTCGGTCGAAGCTGTTTAGCTATTTTCACTAATTGGTTAAATTCTATTTCTACTTGCGCTTGCATAATGTCAAATTTAAGAAGTTTTGTCGAACAACAAATAGTCAAAAAAGGTGACGCCCAACTCATAAATTTACCAACCTTCCCCAACAAGAAACCTTCGCAAACCCAACCCATCCAAGCTGAATTTGCGAAGCTTATATTTCTCTTACTTCACCCCGTGGATCATCTTTTTTAGTATCGGGGTAATGGCATACAGTATTACAGAAGCTGCACCACAAAGGATTACATACACCATAAAAAACATAAGCAGGTTATTAGTTTCATTTAGGTACTACTACCGATAGCGAGCTGAAGCAGATTGATCTAACGCTAGGCGTCGCTTGCAGCAATACTTTTGTTGCAAGCCGTTTTAGTCTCTCTCTAAGTCGTCAAGTAGAAGTGACAGTTCAGATGTCAAAAGAATGTCCTTGAAGCGCTTTGCTTTTAAGCCGTTATAAAGTTGCATATCACCTGTCCACAATTTTCCTTTCAGGTGCTTTGTCAGTGCAACAAAAACTGTATCGTTAGGGTCAATTGCTTTCAGTTGTGCTTCTGTCTTGAGCAAGACATCTTTCGGAATAAGTCGTTCATCTATGAAAGTAATATTTTGCGTTACCAGTTTTTCAAGTTCAGATAGGTGGTCTTCAGACAGCTTTGTTATTTTAAGAAGTTTCTTTCTATGACGCTGAATTTCAACCCTAAGATAGTTGCAAGTAAAAAACTGAAAATGCGTTTTTGCATTTAGCAAAATTTTTCCGATACGGCTATTTGAAATAAGAATGGCACTAAATACAATGTTTGTGTCAACAATGATTTTCATTTAATCAGTTTGCTTCTATTTTTAGTCCACCACTTGGAGTTTATATCATTTGCAAGTTTATCTACTTCCTTTTGGTCAGTCTTAAAATTGGCAGTCAGTTCCTTAAAACGTGCGTAATTCAAAAAATCTTGCAAATCTTCCGTATCCACCGATGCAGGTAGTTTTATAATAATTTCCTTATTTGTTCTTTCTACTAACATTGTTTAGTATTTATCCGAAATTACGATTTTATCTTTTATAGACCCAACTGTGAGAGCTGGCCAAAAACAGAGTATTAACTCATAAATATACTAACCTCCCCCAAAAAAAACCTCGCAAACCCAACCCATCCAGGCCGAATTTGCGAAGCTTATATTTCTCTTACTTCACCCCGTGCATCATCTTTTTAAGTATCGGGGTAATGGCATATAGAATTACGGAAGCAGCACCGCAAAGAATTACAAACACCATAAAAAATTCAAACAGGTTGTGTATGGTAAAGCCTGCAAAGGTGGGGTAGACAAGGGGTATCTTTTGTTGTGTCAGGTAGCTTAACTGTTCGGCAGTTGGTTGGGCCTGCCCGTCTAAAATAGCTTGCAGGTTAATGCCTTTGTCGGCTGCCATGGTAAATTTATCTGTTGTAGGTGGCAGCAGCGCACCAAGTGTACCGGTAAGGGCATAGCCTGCTGCATTGCTTAAAAACCACACGCCCATTAACAGGGAGGCAAACCTGCGGGGCGCCAGCTTGGCCACCAGCGATAAACCAATGGGCGACAAACACAACTCGCCCCACGTATGTAACAGGTACAAAACAATCAGCCAGATAACACCCAGCTTTCCGGTGGTGCCCAGGTCTTTTACCTGCAGGGCAATAATTAAATAACCCAGCGCAATTAAGGCAAGACCCAATGCCTGTTTTACAGGGGAGATGGGCTCCATATTCTTTTTCTGTAACCACAACCACAAGGCACTAAACGGCAGGGCAAAAATGATAACAAAAAAGCCATTGAAATTTTGCACCATACTTGGCGGCATCTTCCAGCCAAATATGCGGGTGTCGGTTTGGTTGTCGGCTATAAAGGTTAACGAACTGCCGGCCTGCTCAAAGGCTGCCCAAAAAAAGATGACAAAGAACGCCACAATGTACAATACCAGTATGCGCTGCGTTTCAATTTTGGTCAGCGATTTATCGCTCAGGATAAATATAGCAAGGCTTAAGCCCGAGGCGTAAATAAAGGGATAGACAAATGTTTTAATGGGCGACAAAGCCAGGGCTTTAAAATAAGCAGCCACCCCGCTACCGGTCATAGGCATGGTAGTACTGTCCCACGATAAAAACTGGAAGACAAAATAAAAGCCGATCACCATCGCAATTAAAGTAAACACGGCCTTCTGGGTAAACTTAGCCTGGTCGGCTTGTTCAACAGCATTGTTCCGTGAAGGTCTGCCGCCTATTGCTTCCCCCGTAGGGGTAACTACATATTTATTTTTAAGAAAAAAGAAGAGCACGGTACCTAGCAACATGGCAATACCAGCCGCCAAAAAACCCCATTTAAAAGCACTTAAATCTCTAACGGTTCTTTCAACACCATTTACAATTGTGGTGGTCTCCACATCGCCCAGCAAAGGGCAAATGGTTTGACCTAACAACGCACCCACATTAATACCCATGTAAAAAATAGTAAAGGCTGAGTCGAGTTTGCTCTTTTGTTCAACCGGGTATAACTGACCCACCATTGAGGAGATGTTGGGTTTAAAAAACCCGTTACCAAAAACAATCACCAGCAAGGCCAGCCACATAATGGTCTTGGCAAGATCGAGGTTGGATGCAAAGGTGCTGGCACTCGTAAACAATAAAAACTGGCCGATGGCCATGGTAAATCCGCCCAGTATAATGCAGTTTCGGTTACCCAGGTATTTGTCGGAAATATAGCCGCCCAGCATGGGGGTCAGATAACTCAAACCTAAAAATCCACCATAAATTAAGGAGGCATCCTGCTCGCCCAATAACAATGCTTTTGCAAGAAACAGGGTTAACAAAGCCCGCATTCCGTAAAAGTTAAAGCGCTCCCACATTTCTGTTGCAAACAGAACGCCCAGTCCTTTTGGGTGGCCTTTTTGCATGATGGTTTCGTCGGCAGGTGTTACATTCATATACTTTACGATTTAGGTAGCAATTTGAGTTAAAAAATTAGACGCCCAAAGTAGTATAATTTTTAATTACTTGATGTAGTGGCATCTCTGCGGGTGCATTCAAAAAATTATTTCATTCCACAAGCCGTTCCTCTGAAACGCTAAACTACTTCCCCTATAAATACTACCCACGAAACGTTCCTCTGGAACGAATGGTGGCGTAGAAAATAAACACATTGGACTTTTTTTCGTTCCGTAGGAAACGGTTGGTGCCGGGTGCGACAATTATATATACACCGCTTTCAACTGCTTCATTTTTAGCTTGTGTATACTGCTTTGTTGCGACGAAGAAGCAGGATGAATTTGGAATTCAACCTGCTCTGCTGTGTAAATTCCAAATGGACGCATTCCACGAGGCGTTCCTCTGAAACGCTAAACTACTTCCCCTATAAATTCTACCTACGAAACGTTCCTTTGGAACGACTGGTGGCGTAGAAAATAAACGTCTGGGCTTTTTTCGTTCCGTAGGAAACGTTTGGTGCTCGTTGTTACAATTTGAAATGCACCCATCTCTGCTGTGTTACCACAAAATAGTTTTTACATTCGCATCTCTTATTTAAAAACAAAGCGGTCATGAATATTCTTTTATTAGGTTCGGGTGGAAGAGAGCATGCCCTTGCCTGGAAACTGAGGCAAAGCAAATTATGTAGCGACCTGTTTATTGCCCCCGGCAATGCCGGTACCGGGGATTATGGAACAAATGTGGCCATTGGTATTAACGACTTTGAAGCTGTTGCCGAATGTTGTTTGCACAATCAAATAGATATGGTTGTGGTTGGTCCCGAAGAGCCTTTGGTTAATGGCATTTATGATTTTTTAAAAGCGCAGCCCCAACTCTCAAACCTGGTAATTGTAGGTCCTTCTGCAAAGGCTGCCCGGTTAGAAGGCAGTAAAGCATTTTCGAAACATTTTATGCAAAGGCATGGCATACCAACTGCTCGCTATGCAGAGTTTACCAGTGACACTTTTGAGGGAGGTAAACAGTATTTGGACAAGCATACATTGCCGGTAGTTTTAAAAGCTGATGGACTGGCTGCGGGCAAAGGAGTTGTAATTGCTACCACACACGAAGAGGCGTTGCAGACTTTTGAAAGCATGATAATAGGCAAGCAGTTTGGTGCTGCTTCTGCAAGGGTGGTGGTTGAAGAATTTCTGCAGGGTATTGAGTTGAGTTTGTTTGTTTTAACAGATGGTAAAGACTATAAAATAATCGGGCATGCCAAAGACTACAAACGAATTGGTGAGGGTGATACCGGTTTAAACACCGGGGGTATGGGTTGCGTAAGCCCGGTACCTTTTGCTGATGCTGTCTTTTTAAAGAAGGTTGAAGAGAAAGTGGTTATACCGACCATAAGAGGATTGCAAAGTGAGGGCCTGGTGTACTATGGATTTATTTTTATTGGGTTGATGAATAACAACGGCGAGCCACAGGTAATTGAATACAACTGTCGCATGGGCGATCCTGAAACGGAAGTGGTACTGCCGCGGTTAAAAAATGATTTGGTGGAACTTTTTATGGCGATGCACAACGGTACACTCAATGCCACAGCTATAGAATTTGAGGAGAGGGCCGTAGCTACAATTATGGCGGTGAGTGGCGGGTATCCCGGAGATTATAAAAAAGGAATGGTTATTGAAGGTCTTGACGAGCAATTGCCGGAAGATGTGCTGTTGTTCCATGCAGGCACAACACACCAAAATGGCAAGGTTGTTACAAATGGTGGCAGGGTGTTAGCGGTTAGTGCCTACGGCGAAAATTTGAAGGATGCCGTTGAAAAATCGAAGTCAGCCTTAGGCCGGATTAATTTTGATGGTATGTATTTTAGGAATGATATTGGCTTTGAGTTTGAGTAGGGTTTTTAAAATGAAGATTTTGGAACGCGGATGACGCGGATCTACTTTGATATTTAGGAACAAGGATGACGCGGATTTTGTAGGATTTACACGGGTATATTTCTAGTTTGAATCGGAACGCGGATGACGCGGATTTTGTATGATTTTTACGGATCTTATTTGCGAACATCCGCATCATCCGCATCATCCGCGTTCCATTTTCAAAATTATTTGTGAACATCCGCATTCCATTTTCAAAATTATCTGTGATCATCCGTAGCATCCCTGTCATCCGTGTTCCCTTTTCAAAATTATCTTTGGTCATACGTGTTCCATTCTCTAAAACAGCTTTCATGTACTTAACGGTCGCAATTCCGGGTTTTTCTCTAAATAAGTTTTGGGTGATTGTTGCCTTGGCTCTTTTTTCAACTTCCAGTGTATCAGCTCAACAAAACATACCCTTACCCGGAAAGCCCGTAACTATAATAGAAAACCAACTGGATTGCGGTACCAACATCTTACTAAAACAATTAAGACAAAACCCTGCAACCCGTGAAAGAGAGGCTCAAATGAACAGGGAGATTTTGCGTTATGTAAAAAGAACAGATACTGCTGCTGTGGTACTACCGGTCGTGGTTCATATAATAAACGACAATCCCTTTGCTATAAACGATCAGCAGATTATTGATGGCTTACAGGATTTGATTGATGCCTTTTCTAAAAGTGGCGCATATGCTGCAAGTGCAGGGGCAGATACTAAAATTAGTTTCTGCCTGGCAAAAACTGACCCGGATGGCGGCATTACTAATGGCATTACCCGTACTACTTCTTATTTCTCCAACGATCTAAATGCATTGATTGAAGACCGGAGATTAAAGAATTTAATTCAATGGGATCCCGCCCGTTATATAAATATCTGGCTCATCAGCAGCATGCATTACGAGGTGTTTTTCCAGTTTTCGTGTGGTACCTGGAACCGGCTGAATGCTGGTGGATATGCAACCCTTCCACCCAATGCCGGCCCCCTGGATGGAATTGTGATTACTGGTTTTGGCAGATTGCTTGCGCATGAAATGGGACATTACCTTGGCCTGTATCACACGTTTGAAGGACTCAATTGTGCAAATGGTAATTGCAAAACCGATGGCGACAGGGTTTGCGATACACCCCCCGATGCTTCAGTGAGAAATTCTTTTTCGTGTAACAATCCTGAGAACTCCTGCAGTACCGATACGTTGTCTGGTTTTACTGTTGATGTGCCCGACCAGGTTTCTAATTTTATGGATTATGGTAATGACAATTGCCACAACCAGTTTACCCAGGGCCAGGCCGACAGAATGATGGCTGCCATAAGTACCCAACGCCCCGGCTTATTGCAAAACAAATGTGATCCCCCATGCCCTGCAACTGCTTTTGCTGCGTTTACACGCAACAATTCGTATCCTATACCCGGCGATGTTATCAACTTTACAAACAACTCCACCGGTGCTGCCAATTATGAATGGCTGGTTGATGACAAGGTAATTTCAACCCAAAATAATTTTACTTACACGCCTGCCAATATTGGAAAATATAAGGTAACCCTAAAGGCATATACCAATGCTACCTGCTTTGCCAGTTCTACTGATTATGTGATTGTAAATTGTGGTGTTACTGCCCGTTTCTATGCTGATAAAAGAGCGATCGCTTCAAAGGCGCCGATATATTTAGATACCATCAGGTTTACCAATATTTCTGAGAATGCAACAGCATACCAGTGGATCATGAGCAACGATGTTGGAATGGCGGAACAGGTAATCAGTACATCAAAAGACCTTGAATATGTATTTAATGATCCGGGTAATTACACGTTAAAACTGATAGCAACTAATGGTACGTGCAGCGACACTACCGGCATTTTTACCATACCCGTAGCCGACCCCACGCCGGATATGGTTGCTGCGGTAACTTCGGTTAGTTGTTACCAGGAAACAAAGGTCAGGGTACAGTTTTACTTCTGCAATTTTGGCTATGCACCTATCCCCAAAAACACACCGGTAAATTTTTATGATAAAGATCCACGCCAGTCGGGTGCTGCTAAATTGGGCACTTTTTTACTGCCCGATGTTATTACTGGTTTTTGTTGTGGTTATATCTATACCACTATATTGGATGCCGGCAAAAGGGGCCTTAACCAACTATTTATCGCAGTTAATGATGCCGGAAATGTAAGTCCGTTGGTATACCCAAATACACCACTGCCTGAAAAAAATTACAATAACAATGTACAACTGGTACAGGGCTTTGCTTTTAAAATAGTTGCTACACCTGCCCTTGCTGTTGTAGAGCCAGGTGATACTTTGCAATTGAATGCGTTTGCCTGGCCGGGCGTGGTGTCATCTTATATATGGTCAACTCCAACAAGGCTTAGTTGTTCCAATTGTGCCGCTCCCAACTATATAGCTGATACCACTTCAATTACAACCAAGCGGGTGGTAGCAACCAGTAATTTCGGCTGCACCGATACTGGGTTTGTTTCCATACAGGTGCCGGCTTATAACGATTTTAAGGTAAGTGTTGAAGATGTGCAATGTGCCCAAAACAACAAATTGCATGTAGACTTTACCATAAGCAATGATTTTAAAAGAGGCATACTGCCAAAAGGATTAACGGTTGCTTTTTATAGTGGAGACCCGCAGGGTAGTGTAGCTACTTTTTTGCCTCCATTATACAGGCTAACAGATACCATTTCAGCAAAACAATTTTCATTTTCACACCTTATACAAAATGCCCCGGAGGGAAAAATTTATGCAGTAGTAAACGATACCGGTCAACAGGTATTACCCATCAGGTTACCCGTTACCACCTTTGCTGAAAAAGTTTATGCAAATGATTATGGCTCCTTTATATATGTACGATTGAAAGCCCTTGCAACGCCTGCCATTTCTATAGTAGAACCGGGTGATACCTTACAACTAAATGCCTCTGCCAAGCCGGGAGTTATTGCTTCGTTCGTTTGGTCAGATGCTGCAAATCTCTCCTGTACTATATGTGCCACTCCATTGTATACAACGCCCTTTCCTTTTGGTGATACTACACTTACTAAAAGGATAATTGCCACAAATACTTTTGGTTGTAAAGACACTGCTTCACTTCAAATAAAAATTCCACCTTACAACGATTATACACTTGATGTAACCGACGTTCAATGCTCCCGCAACGACAGCATGCACGTTGACTTTAACCTAACCAACAATTTTAAAAGAGGCGTATTGCCAAAGGGATTGACCGTTGCATTTTATAGCGGCGATCCCATTAGTGGTACGGCAAATTTATTACCACCCGTGTTTAAAGTGCTTAATACAAGTAGTGGTCAACAGGCAACTTTTACAACCGTTATAAAAGGGATGTTGCCGGGCAATTTATTTGTTGTGGTAAACGATAACGGGGTTTCCACTCCTGTAAAATTGCCGGTTACCTCATTGCTCGAAAAGATATACACCAACAATGTAACCAAGGTTGCGTATGCTCCTGAGCAGGTAATTATTAACCCGGCCGATACAACAGTTTTCAGAAAGCAATTGGTTCCTTTCTCAATAGGTACACGTATCTATAATGCTGCTTCCACCCGCTGGGCTTCGGCTACAAATTCATTGAGTTGTACTACTTGTCTTAACCCGGTTTTGACTGTATTAAACAATGATGTTGTAAGAGTAAAAACAGAAAACAAATATGGTTGTCTTATTGAAGGAACCGTTCCCGTAAAAATATTTCCGCCCAACCTGCAGGTTCAAATACTAGATGCAAAATGCTATACCAATAACACCGCCCGGGTAACCTTTACTATTTGTACCAACAATGGTTACGACAGTGTTCCCGCAAACATACCGGTATCTTTTTATGAAGGCAATCCATCAAGTGGTGGACGGCTGTTAGGTCCGGTATTTTATACGAAGAGCCAACTGGCAGGTAACTGTATTACCTACACAGCTACTATAGCCTTACCCCATACCAATACATTATCAGCAGTTGTAAACGATAAAGGAAACAACCCTGCAGTTACACCCAACCAGGTAGTAAGCGAAACCGATTATACAGACAATGCCAATGTATATCCTTTTGTGCCTTTTGAGGTAAGCGTATTTCCTGCTGATACAACAATAG
>JBBQVY010000195.1:0-9475 GCA_038211085.1 Chitinophagales bacterium
GATTGGATGATTGTTTACAATAACATACCCATACTAAAATTCGCTGATGGCGTTACAAAAGAACACGCTACGTATGCCGGCGAAAAAATTAAGCAAGGCGATGTTAACCTCCTTTCTTATCCCCTTAAAGAAATAACTGACCGCAATGCTATTTTAAAAGACCTGAATTATTACGAGCCAAGGGTAGGCGAGGGCCCGGCAATGACACACGCCATTTTCTCCATTTTATATTCGCGTTTAGGTATGCCTGATAAAGCATTGAAGGCTTTTAAAGAGGGATATACTCTGAACATGCGTCCGCCATTTGGTGTGATTGCTGAAACGGCTACCGGCAACAACCCGTATTTTTTAACCGGTGCCGGAGGTATGGTTCAGGCTATGTTGAATGGCTTTGGTGGGTTGGATATTACGCCAACAGGCATTGTTCAGCTTAAAACCACGTTGCCATCATCAATCAAATCGTTACAGTTAACAGGTATTGGGGTTGAGAAGAAAAGCTTTTCAGTTAAGTAAACAACCTAACAACCAGGCGCCGATCTAATTGTAACTGCAATGTTATTTACTAAAGATAATTTCACGCAAAGAAAAAAAGGAGCCAAGGCGCAAAGACAAATCTTTTTCACTTTGCATCTTCGCGTTGTTTTTCTTTGCTTCTTTGCGTGCAAGTTCATAACGCTTGTTTAAACGAATTTGAATTAAAACTGTAAAACTGCGGCGTAGCCCAAAAAATATACGGCAGAGCAGCAATTCGAAACGCAGTTTTGTCCTTTTTAATAATTTATATTATTTTTCGCCACTATTGTGAAAAAAACTGCTGCCATATTGCTTACCATCCTCTTCCTGTTTAACATGGTTGGTTACCGGTTTGTTTTCAATTATGCCCAGCAGCAATCAGATCAAGCCTTTATAGCCAATCTGGATAATGACAATTACAACGAGGCTGATCTCTTAACTATTAAAGTTCCTATTTCAATACCCTACCAAAACGACCGTCAAAATTTTGAGCGTGTTGATGGTGAGATTAATTACAAGGGCAAATTTTACAAATACGTTAAGCGTAAAATTGAAAACGGACAGTTGGTGTTGCTTTGTTTGCCCGACCAAAATAAAATGAGAATTCAGTCGGCTAAAGATGACTTTTTTAAAACAGCCAACGATCTGGTTCAAAACAACCAATCAAAAAAATCGGATCATTCAAAAAGTACCAGCTTTAAAAACCCGGCTTCAGACTACCTTAATGAAACATCGATAAATACTCATTTACTTTTTGCTGTAACACTTCCCATAAGTGTAACTATAAAGGCGGCACATTTATCTTCCTCTCCGCACCTTTCACCAGAGCAACCTCCTGATTTTATTTAGAAAACCGGGGGGCATTAGCCGGAAGCTTATGCATATAAAGCGATTATACATTTGTTACCCAACTGTGCATAGCAAGTAATTGAAAATTTTAAGTAGGATCAAGTTTACAAGTTGTCTTTGTTGAGCAATAGTTCTTTTACAATTGATCATTAGCAGCAACTTAAATTTTTCAATTCTTCCACTTCCCCGGCTTTCCTCTTACCAGTTTTCAGCTTTGCCCATTTATCAGGCATGCAGTCTTGTAGTCTTAAATAAAATGGGCTTTTTTCAAATTAATCAGGATGCATCTTTTTTAAAGTATTGAATTGAATTATGAAAAACATATTTGTAGCATTTTCCTGTATGGTTCTGTTGTATTCGTGTAAAGAATCTACAGAATATATCAAGGTAACTCACGACCCCAACCTGTATAACCAAACCGTTAAAAAGCTTAACGACATTGTTCTGGAAAATAATTTTCCGCCTATGATTGCCTGCCGCAATTATACTTATGCAAACATGGCAGCCTACGAGGTAATTGCAGCAGGAGATACACAATACACCAGTCTTGCCGGCCAAATCAATGGCTTTAAAACTATTGATAAACCAATGGCAGGGCAGCGGGTTGATTATCCTTTTGCTGCCTTACTGGCTTTCTGCAAAGTGGGCAATGCGGTTACTTTTCCCGAGGGCAGTATGGATGTTTATGTAGCAGAACTGGAAAAAAAAGTAAAGGATGCCGGTATGCCTTCCGGCGTATTTAACGATAGTAAATTATATGCTAACACCGTTGCTGACAGTGTAATGGCCTGGAGCAAGCAAGATAATTATGCAAAAATTCGCAGTGCCAGCAAATACTCTGTTACTGATGAGGATGGAAGATGGGTTCCAACGCCGCCTATGTATGCACAGGCTATTGAACCACACTGGATGGAGATCAGGTGCCTTGTTATGGATTCGGCCACGCAGTTTAAGCCTGTTCGTCCTCCTAAATTCGACCCTAAAAATACCACCAGCGATTTTTATAAAGCTATGATGATGGTTAAGAATATGGTTGACACCCTAACGCCTGATCAAAAGCACATGGCTGATTTTTGGGACGACAATTCTTTTAAATTAAATGTAGTGGGGCACGTAATGTATGCCACTAAAAAGTTTTCGCCTCCCGGCCACTGGATGAATATTGTTGGTATTATAGCCAATAAACAAAAGGCCGATTTTAATACCACTGTTTCAGCTTACACAGAAACCTCAATTGCCTTATTTGAATCATTTATTAGCTGCTGGGATGAAAAATTTCGCAGCAATTACATACGACCCGAAACTGCCATTAACAAGTATGTAAATGCAGATTGGAAGCCATATATACAAACCCCGCCCTTTCCTGAATATACCAGTGGTCATGCTGTTATTAGTGCTGCTGCCGCAGAGGTAATGACCCATTATTTTGGTGACAATGTTGCTTATACTGACTCGTCGGAAATGGAGTTTGGCATCCCCAACCGTTCTTTCACCTCAGTTAGAAATGCTGCAAAAGAAGCTGCCATTTCCAGGGTTTATGGAGGCATTCATTACAAAAACTCATGTGAAATTGGAACTGTGAGCGGCATTAAAATCGGGCAAATGGTACTTCAAAAATTAAAAATGAAGTCTTAGTACTTCATCAATAAAAAATTTAATTACAACCAACTTACTTATTATGAAAAAGTTTCTTTTTTTAATATTTATCCTCGTTCAATTATTAGCATTTAGCAACAAGTCTGAAGCACAGGGATGTGTGGCAATTCGCGGCGCTTCCTCCTGCACCATGCACCAGGACAGCTTGCCTAAAGAAGGTTGGATATTTTCTTCCAACTATAGGTATTTTAAATCATTCCGTCATTATAGGGAGGGAAATGAAGAGAAGGACAGGGTAAAAAACGGTACAGATGTGCGCAACTATACTAACTTTTTAGACCTGTCCCTGATAAGGGTTTTAAATAGCAGGTGGGCTATTGGCATCAACCTTCCTTTCTCATCTACCACCCGTAGTTCATTGTATGAGCATGATGGAAAAACACGTCACAGCACTTCATCAACAGGTTTGGGCGATATGCGTTTTACCGTATACCGGTGGATGATTGATCCTGCTAAAATGAAGAAGGGAAATATACAGGTAGGCCTTGGAATTAAATTCGCCACCGGCGATTACAACTACCAGGACCTGTTTTACAAAAACGATTCAACAAGGGTTTTGGGTGCTGTTGATCAATCCATACAATTGGGTGACGGCGGTACAGGTTTAACTACTGAGGTAAATGCTTTTTACAACTTTAACCATAAGGTAAGTGCTTACGGAAATTTTTATTACCTCATAAATCCCAGGGAACAAAATGGTACACTTACAAGCCGTGGAAGTACACTTTCGGCTGCGAACATTGCCAATGGTAGTTTTGTAATGAGTGTACCTGACCAGTACATGATACGGGCAGGTATTAACGTAAGATTACATAACGCCAGTGCTTCTTTAGGTGTTCGCCAAGAAGCATTACCTGCTAAAGACCTTGTTGGAGGCAGTAATGGTTTCAGACGCCCCGGTTATATTATTTCTGCGGAGCCAGGGTTTAATTACGATTTTAAAAGGATGAATATTTACGCTTATGTACCTGTGGCTTTGGTGCGTAACAGAACTCAAAGTGTACCGGATAAAATTCGTACGGAGTTAACCAAGATACGTACTGTAGGCGATGCTGCCTTTGCTGATTACAGCATTAACATAGGGGCTTCTATCAGGTTCTAACAACTCAACCCGTTGGCGGAGTTATTAATTATTTATGTTTTCAAGGCTCGTAGAGTCGACATTTTGGTAGAAGGTTTTATTTTTTTGACTTTAAAGTTCTTTAGGAACGGCATTTAAAAAAAGATCGCCCTGACAGGGCTTTGAAAATTCAATAAAACATTTTTTCTACCAAAAGATCGCCCCGATGAACTAAGAAAAATTAATTCCCCCAACACGCTAATTCAATTTCAATTAGTCATCTTTTATTCAAAAAGGTGGTATTAAAAAAATTAAAGACTTATGAAACACTTAAACATATTCCTGCTATTTAGTGGTACTATCTTAATTCCAATGTTTACTAATGCGCAGGAAAAAGGAAAGATGTCTGTAACACTTGACACCGTATCTGTGAATACTTACCTGCGTTTAAAATCAAATTTACAGGGCGTACAGGACACTTACATTTACGCAGGAAAGAAAACTGAATTGATTAATTTAAATGAATACTCCAATAATCTTGCTGACAAAATAGGCAGGCAGGTGTTTGCCAAAGTACCCGGTGTATTTGTGTACGATATGGATGGTTCGGGTAACCAGGTAAATATTGCTACCAGGGGTCTCGACCCTCACCGCGGTTGGGAATTTAATATCAGGAAAGATGGCGTTCTTACCAATAGTGATATGTATGGTTATCCTGCAAGTCATTATAGTATGCCATTGGAAAGTATTGACCACATAGAACTGGTAAGGGGCACGGGATCTTTACAATATGGTGCCCAGTTTGGAGGCATGCTTAATTACGTTGGCAAGCAGGGCGATACTTCAAAAGCATTCAGTTTCGAAAGCATCAATTCTCTCGGTTCTTTCAATCTTGCAAGCTCTTATAATGCCATTTCGGGTAAAGCGGGTAAGTTTAAATATTATGCTTACATCTATAAAAAATCAAGGGACGGTTATCGCGATAATGAACATACAAATTCAGAGGCCCAGGATGTGGTACTAACCTACAATCCATCTCAAAATCTTACGCTTCGTGTTGAGTGGGCAAGGTCGAAATACCTGTACCGGATTCCAGGTGCGTTAACGGATCAAATGTTTTACAATAATTCCCGGCAGGCCACACGATCACGCAACTATTTTAGCCCCGATATGCATGTGCCCTCTGTTACAGTAAACTGGCAAGTTGCTAAGTCCTTAAAACTTCAAATGATAACTTCGGCAGTTTTAGGAATAAGAAACAGTGTACAGTTTGATAAGCCTACAAATGTTGCAGATACCCTTAATGCGTTAACCCATCAATACAATAACCGCCAGGTTGATAAAGATGTTTTTAATAGTTACACGACAGAATTGCGCCTGTTACAGCAATACAAATTAGGATCACGGGTAAGTACATTAGCAGCAGGTTTGCAGTATATGAAAAACGACCTGCACCGCACTCAATTGGGTAAAGGAACTACAAACAGCAATTACGATCTTACATTGGTTACACCAGGCTGGGGCCGCGATGTGCATTTAAAAACAAATAACCTTGCTTTTTTTATAGAAAATAATTTTCAACTTTCTCAAAAACTTTCTGTAAACCTGGGTGCCAGGTTAGAGAAAGGAGAAACCGATATGAGTGGTACGCTGGCTTATTATCCTGACAACGATATACCCTTAGGCATCAAACATAATTTCCCCTTGTTTGGTGGTGGATTTTTGTACAAGGCACAAAAAAATATAGAAATGTATGGCGGTTTCTCGCAAGCCTACAGGCCAATGCTTTTTAAAGATCTGATACCTTCTTCGCTTTATGAAAAGGTGGATCCAAACATCAGGGATGCCAACGGTTACAATGCGGAAATAGGATTTAGAGGAAACTGGAGTTTTGTAAGGTGGGATATCACCGGTTTCATGTTGCAAAACAATAACCGCTTTGGTACACTGGTACAAACAGACAACACAGGTGCTCTTTATTTGTACAGAACCAACATCGGTAATTCGTTAGCCAAAGGATTAGAGATGTTTATACAGGGCGATTGGAGGTTGGGTAAAACCACTGCATTGTCTTTATTTACCTCCACTGCTTTTTTAGATGCACGTTACACTAAGGGAAATATAAAATCGGGCAATGCAAACGTAAGTGTTATAGGAAACAAGGTGGAGAGTGCACCAACTGTAACCACCAGGCAGGGTACCACACTTCGTTACAAAAAGTTTATGATTTCGTACCTGTTTAGTTATACCTCTAAAACTTTTGCTGATGCATTAAATACAGTTGTAGCTCCACTGGCTACCGGCGCTGTAGGGCTGGTGCCAGGTTATAGTGTTATAGATGCAAATGCCTCGTTGCGTATTTCTAAAATGCTGGAAATAAAATTGAGCTGTAATAATTTAGCTAACAAACAATACTTTACAAAACGTCCAACTTTTTATCCCGGTCCCGGCATTTGGCCATCGGAGGGTAGAAGTTTTTTTGCTACGGTGGGCATTACCATTTAAAGGGTAGGTGTCAAATTTGAAACGTAATCATCAGCTTTAATAAAAAAAGCCGGTACAGTTTAAGCTGGCCGGCAATTTTTTTTCGACTAATGGATGCTGGGAATGATCTATTCAAATATGGAATTACTAAGGTGCTTAAAAGCCTCCATAGCACCCATGTATTCGCAGGTACGGGCACCGGCTTTATTGCCATTGGTAATAACCGACTTCCATTCATCTATGGTCATAGCCAGTATTACGCTCAGGCTGTAATTACTTAGCTGGTATAATACTGCACCTACAAAAGCATCTCCTGCCCCGGTGGTGTCTATTGGCTTAACGGGTATGCTGGGTACTATTATTTTTTCGTTTTTATGCACCAGCATGGTGCCTTCTTTACCAAGCGTAATAGCAAAGGTGGCTGTTGATTTTTCGCTAAAAATATTACTCGCTTCTGCTATAGACGAGCTATCGGTTAATAGCATGGCCTCTTCGTCGCTCACTTTAAAAAAGTGACACCGTTCTATAAAATACCAGGACTGTTCAATAAAGGTGGCGGTATTGTTTTTAAAAAGAAGGTGGCGGTAATTTGGGTCGAAGCTTATGAATAATTTGCTGTCAAGCGCTTTGTGTAATAGGCCCTTGTAAGCATGTTGCAGAGGTCCCGGTAAAAAGCCGGTGGCAGACCCAAAATGTACAATAGAACATTCGGCTAAATTAATACCATCCACTTCGCTCTCACTTAGCTGTCCATCCGCACCGCGGTTAAAAACAAAATCCCGTTCACCATCATTCATCAGCGAAACGTAAGCGAACGTAGTAAAGAAGTTTTTGTCCTGGTGCATCCATTGGGTAGATACACCAAAGTCTTTCATTACATCCACCAACTGCTGTCCAAAGGGATCGGCGCCTACTTTGGCTGCTAACAATACATCACCACCAAGGGCGGCTATAGCGGCTGCAACATTGGTAGGTGCACCGCCGGGTTTCTTTAAAAAATGTTCCCCTTTGGCCAGGGTGGAACCGGTGTCGGTGCAGATCATATCAATGAGGGCTTCGCCGATGCAAAGTATTTTCATATGGGTTCTTTAACAGGGTTGGTTTGGTAAGTATTATTTCTAAACATGCTGTACAACTTTAGGTACACACCATTGCTCCAGCCAAATCCATCCTGTGATGGGTATTCGCCTCCGCCACTCTCCAAATGAATGTCTTCTACATTATATTTTTCCATCATCTTGCCCGTGTTTTCAAACACTTTTTCATTTACCTGCATCCATTTTTGGGCGATTGTTTCGGCTAAAGAATCGTAGCCATAATTCATTAATCCCTGTATGGAAAGATATTGCAGTGGCGCCCATCCGTTGGGGGCATCCCATTGCTGGTGGGTATGATAGGGTGTGGTCAACAGCCCGCCATCTTTTAAAAACTTTTCTTTAAGATGTTGTTGCACAAAGTTGGCCTGGCTTTTAGAAGCAATGCCAGTAAACAAGGGTAACACTGCGGCCAGCGACCATTTATTAGTGGTGGTTTGTTTTTTAAACTGGTAATCAAAAAAGAAGTTTTCTGTATCGTTCCAACAATATTTTAGAATAGCTGCCCGTCGCCGGGCTGCCTTATCATGATATTGTTTGGCCAGGGTAAACGACTGCATACTTGAGTATGTTTTTTCCAGCAATTGTTCGTAGTAATAGAGCAGGCAGTTAAGATCAACTGGGGCGATGTTTGTAGTCTCAATGGTAGAAAGATGCATGGTATCAGCAAACCACCTGCTCGAAAAATCCCATCCACTTTCAGCTCCGGCCCTTAAGTGGGTGTACGCCTGCATGTCTTTGTTGGCATACATCATACCGGTCTGCACATCTTCGTAATACGACTCTTCACGTGGGGTAGGCTTGTCATCAAAATACCGATTTAAGATGGTGCCATCTCCTAATTTAATAACCCTGCGATACTGGTGATTTGCAGCAAGTGTTTCCTCGCCATCCATCCACCAGTTGTATTCATTTTGTAAGGCAGCTGCATATTTTTTATAGACCTGGTCTCCCTTTTTTTCCTGCAGTAAGCCAACCATCATAGCAAAGTACGGTGGCTGCGAACGGCTTAGGTAATACGAGCGGTTACCATTGGGAATGTGTCCATAAGTATTAATCAGGTATTTGAAATTATCGAGCATATTTTCGATAAGATCGTACCGGTTGCTTACTGCCAGGCCTAGCATGGTAAAGTAACTGTCCCAGTAATAAATTTCTCTAAAACGGCCTCCGGGTACTACATAAGGATAAGGCAGGGGTAGAAGTGAGCTGTATTTTTCGCTTATATCTGCTTTGCGGGTAAGTATGGGCCATAGTTCTTCAAGATGCTGTTTAAGAGAATTAGTCCTGGCTGGTAAAACGGGGTTATAGGTAACAGGAACTTTAAAATTGTTTTGGATAAAAGTTTTCAAAGCGGATGTACTGGTGTCACCTGCTTTTTGAAAGGCAGCATATTTCCTAAGTATCACCCGGGGTTCCTCTTTTGGCATTGCATCAACAAAGGTTTTATTATCGCCCAGTGCTCTTTTTAATTGTGCATCCACAAATAATTTACCCCATATTTTATCAGGTGTTAATGGATGGGTTTTTGTTTTAGCTAAAGATGGAGCACCATAGTTTTTAGTACCACCTCTTTCTTTGATGGAGTTTGTTTGAGCCATAGAACTATAGAGGAAAAAAATATTTAAGAAGATGGTTAATGTTGTTTTCATATGGGTGAATTAAAAGGTTCTACATCAAACTGTGAACATTTACGGCAGCATATATTTTTTATGGATCAGAAATAAATTTTTTGATGATGGACATCCTGGAACAATTACAAGCAACAGAAAAGATCAACTCAACCATTATGAAGGGCTACTTTAAAGACACAACTCCC
>JBBQVY010000196.1:0-9465 GCA_038211085.1 Chitinophagales bacterium
CCTCATTGGTATGATAATAGTCAATTCCATTACAGCAAAAATTGATAAACGATATACGCCATACTTTTCTCGTCATTTGGTAACAAAAACCCTTAATATAGTTGTATGAAAAAGATAAGAATATACAGTTTCATTTTCTCCTTATTCATTTTAGCCTCCTGTCAAAATAATACCCAGGAAAAAAAATCTTCACCAGATAAAAAAGAAAATACTGGTTTTGTCTCAGAGAGTAAAACCAGTTTTAGTTACGATCTTAAAAACCCTACACATAGCTGGGTTTTACCAGCGGAATTAGTGGAAGTATCAGGTAACACCTGGTTGGATAAAAATCATTTAATCTTAATTGAAGACCTGAACCCAAACCTCTATTATGTAAAGTTTGACGACAAAACTGCTACGCTTGAAAAAACAGTTGCTTTTGTTGAAACTGATAAGGAAAAAGTTGATATAGAAGATGTTACTATTGTAGATAATGTGGTGTATGCTTTATGGAGCCACGGAGCTTTGTTCAAAATAACTGACTGGCAAAATAAGCCCCATATAGAAAAAATAAAAACAGGCCTTAGCAAAGACAACAATACTGAAGGTTTATGCTTTGACCCTGTAACAAAACAATTGTTGATAGCCTGTAAAGATAACCCCGGCACAGGCGAAGAGAATGCAAAAGCAGTGTATAGTTTTAATATAGAAAAATCGCAATTGAGTGAAAAACCCTTTATGGTTATACATCCAAAAGATTTTAAATCTCTTACAGAAAATGATCTCAGTTTTAACCCTTCTGCTATTGCCGTACACCCCACTACACACGATATATACATGTTAACAACCAGAGATAACAAAGGCATGGCAGTTTTCACTCATGATGGTGTTCTGAAATCTTATCAAACTATTGACAAAGATTTGATGGAACAACCAGAGGGGATTTGTTTTAATCCCCAGGGCAAATTGATCATAAGTTCACAAGGCAAAAAGGGAGATCCGGGAAATCTTTTTGAATTTGACCCAAAGTAAAATGATAGTGTAAAACCAATAGGCACAATCGAAAGAACAATAAAACTGTCTACAATCGGGTGGACAGCTCCACCACTTGTAAGTGATGAGGTGGGCCTCTCACACCGCTGTACCCTTCGGCTTCGTTCAGGACCGTCCAGGTAGGTCGGGTATACGGCCGTTCTTTAAATTGTGAGGATACTACTTTCAGGTAATAATTGAGCACGGCTTCATAACCACATTTTCTTAAATGTTCCAGGGTAACGATTGTTATCAATATCGGGCTTTACACATGTAATATTTGTTTTTTAAAATGGTACTCTTGAATGCATAGCATTTGAGCAAATGCCATCCTCCTTTTCTTGTTCTGCTCCACTGATTTATGCATGGTAAATGCTCTATCTTTATAAATTACAATTTAAAAAAGAATCAATGAACAAGGGTGGACCCATCATAATAATCGAAGACGATATAGATGACCAGGAAATTCTTACAGATGTATTCAAAGACCTGGAATACAAGAATGAAATTATATTTTTTGATGAAGGTCAAAAGGCGCTGGATTACCTGATAGGGACGAAGATTGAACCTTTTATTATTTTTTCTGACATAAACATGCCCAAATTAAATGGAATGGAATTAAGGGAGAAAGTGCATGAAAATGAAGATTTAAGAATCAAATCCATTCCATACCTGTTCTTCACAACAAGTGCAGAGCAAAAGCATGTTATAGATGCCTACTCAAAATCCATTCAGGGATTTTTTGTGAAACCTTCAAATATTAATGAGATAAAAGAAACCATAAAAACTATTGTAGAATACTGGCAAAAATGTGTATCTCCAAATTATATTAAGTAAGCAGCGCCTACTTATACAAACTACCAACATTCAGAATTGCATCTTTGAAATATAGATATCCATTTAGTTTCCAAAAAGAATACTCAGGAGATTTCTAAAACTGTCCCCATTATTACAAGCAGCACTTATCACTTTCCACCTTTACCAAATGCTTCTTTCACTGTTTGCAAATGATTGATGAACTTTTCTTTGTTGCTGTCGTAGCCATATTTTACATTGCTTAGGGGGTTACCATTAAGGTCTAAAAACATATACAGCGGTTGGGCATTAAAGCCAAACTTGGTTACTTCATAATCTAAATTTTTTTGTCCAAGGGTAGTTATTTTCTCACCTTTTGCATTGGTGTATTGTTCTTTGGGCGACAGGTCCGCAGGCTCATCAACGTATAAACTTATCAAAACAAAGTCTTCCTTCATTCTTCTTAGCACTTCAGGATCGTCCCAAACTTCTGCTTCCATTTTGCGGCAATTGGCACAACTGTGACCTGTAAAATCAAGCATAACAGGCTTTTTTAAAGCTTTAGCTGCAGCCATACCCTCGTCCAGGTCAAAATAAGCTGAGAGGCCTAAAGGCACATGCAGTTTGTCAGTATATTTTACAGGTGGTTTTGCTGCACTGTTAATTGCCGAAGCCCCTGAACCTACCCCTTGTTTCTTAAGATCGGCTAACTGATATTTTATCTGGTGAAGGTCGAAGTCCTGTGTGCTGGTATGTGGCAACCAACCACCTATTCCCTTTAAAGGTGCACCCCACAAACCGGGTATCATGTATAATGAAAAACAAAAAGCCAGCATGGCAAAGAATAAGCGGGGAACGCTTACGTAAGGCAGATCGCTGTCGTGGCTGAACTTTAATTTTCCTAAAAGATAAAAACCCAACAGAATAAAATTCACAATCCAGATAACCAGGAATACCTCGCGGTCAAGTAAGTGCCAGTGATACGCAAGGTCTACATTGCTTAAAAATTTCATAGCTAAAGCCAGCTCAATAAACCCAAAGGTTACTTTAACGGTATTAAGCCAGCCACCACTTTTAGGCAGCGATTGCAACATGCTTGGAAAGAATGCAAACAACGAAAATGGTAAGGCAAGCCCAATTCCAAAACCCAACATGCCCATCACAGGCGCAAGACTTACACCTTTGGTACTGGCTTGACCAAGCAAGGTGCCTACAATAGGACCTGTACACGAAAAGCTGACAATCACCAGCGTAAGCGCCATAAAAAAAATACCGGTAAAACCACCTTTGCCTGCCTTTTCATCGGCTTTGTTTGCCCAACTATTAGGCAGGCCAATTTCGAAAGCGCCAAAAAACGAAATAGCAAACAAAATGAAAATAGCAAAGAACAGCAGGTTGGTAACCGGGTGCGTTGATAACGTATAAAGTGCTTTATCGCCAAAGGCCAGCGTAAGCAATAATGTTGGAATGGTATAAATGAGTATGATGGATAACGAATACCATACTGCGTTGCGAATGCCTTCTGTCCTCGATTTGCTTCTCTTTAAAAAGAAACTTACTGTTACCGGCACTAATGGAAATACACAAGGAGTAAGTACTGCCAGTAAGCCCGTTGCAAGGCATATGAAGAAGATATTCCAGATAGAATTTTCCTCAACAACAGGTGCAGCACCTAAATTATTTGTTACAACAACCGGTTCAACAAACACGGTAAAAGGCTCTTCGCCATTTATAAAAGTATTGCCCTGTTTGGCCAGCCACGTAACCGAGCCCTTAATAACAGTGCTGTCTTTAGCCGAAATGTTTAAGGGTTGTAACCATACAATACTGTCTGCTACAAAACCAATAGTTGCTCCGCCTGCGGCATCATCTTTTACTTTTTGTATGTTGCCTTGTTCAATTAAACTATCATTAAGAAATTTTGTAGAAGCGCTATCAAACTCTACAGTAGAAACAAAAACATCATCTGCCTGTTGCTTTTTAGCTGACAGAAGTTTTGCCCCATCAATTACAGTTGCTTTGATAATTAGACTCGCTTTACCTGATGCATCTCGTTGGGTAGCAAAAGAAAACTGCACCGGTTTTTTATCCTGTGCAGTTGCCGGTATACAAAAAAGAATTACTGAAATTAATAAAAGCAGTTGGGCTAGATGTTTCATTTAAGTTGAAGTCTTTGAAAAAGATTACAAAGAAACACTGAAAGTTTTCTTTGTTGGTGGCAAACACTGGCTGTCGTCGCAAGTCATGTATTCCACGGTAACACTTACATTGGTTTTAATGTTTCCTTTAACTTTTACATTCTGAACAAACGTAACCTGGTCGCCAAAATATTTAACCTTCGTATCAAAGTTTTTATCATATTCTTCCTTCATTTTACCCACCTCTTTAACACCACCATTAAAAGTTACCAGCGGATTTTTGGCAAACTTAAAGTTAGTAGGTATGGGTCCGCCATCGCCGGTATGCTGGCTGTATATGTGCCAGGGCTTAGGTAACATGGCTGTAATAGTAACATCATACCCCGTGGCAACTTTTTTTGAAGTTGCTTTCCACTTAACCGGGTCTTTAATTTGAGCGATTGCTCCAACACTTAATAAAAGAGAGGAAACAATCAACAAAAAGGTAAATTTTTTCATACTATTTTTTTCAAACTTTTTAATTAATTAAAATGCGTTTGTGATCGTGTTTGGAGGCAGGTTATTTTAGATAGACAACCTACAAACCATTTGATTACATGAACGCTCTAAACTGGCAAGCGGTGCGCCGTGTTTTGTTAATTCAATCCCAATAACTCAAACACTTTTAACCCATCTATATTTTTCAAATGCTTTGAAACTACTCTTTCAGGATGTGGCATCATTCCAAACACATTTCCGTTCTTATTACGAATACCAGCAATATTTCTTACCGCGCCGTTGGGGTTAACATTTATATGGATGTCACCCTTTTCATCGCAATATCTAAAGATTACCTGGTCATTCCTTTCCAAATCATTCAATACCTTTTCTTCTGCATAAAACCTGCCTTCGCCATGTGCAATAGGAATTTGCAAAGGACCGGATTCCGGGAGATTTCCGTCAGACTTTAACCAAACGTTTTTGCATATAAATTGCTGGTTGGCATTTTGAAGTAATACACCAGGTAGCAAACCACTTTCGCAAAGTATCTGGAACCCATTACAAACACCCAACACCTTTCCACCCCGTTCAGCAAAGTCAATAACACTCTGCATCATAGGGCTAAACCTGGCAATGGCACCACAACGCAGGTAATCACCATAACTAAATCCACCGGGTAATACAATACAATCGCTGGTTGAGAACATGCTTATGTCTTTATCCTTATGCCAAAGCATAACCACTTCTTTTTGCAGGGCATTTGCCACTGCATCCTGCATGTCTCTATCGCAATTAGATCCGGGGAAAACTACAACACCAAACTTCATGTTTTCATTTTTTTGTGTGATAATGGCTTTCGTTCTTTATCAAGCTATTTAACTGTTGGTTTTCCTGCCAGGTGATGAACTTTTATCAAAGAAGGTTTTAACTGTTATGCTTCTCTATACAGACGCTCACTCCAGGTAAAACTTACAAACCCAACAGGCTTTTAAGGTGCCAAAGGTAAAAAGGTAACTGTTAACCTTTCTTATATTTTATGAAACCCACCAGTTATTTAGCACGATAATAATTACAAGACTCCAAAACATAATATTTGGAAAAGTCTCCTTCCTGGGAAAAATAAAACCGTTAGCCATAAATGGGCTAACCGGCACACACCATAAAAGCAAACTGTCGAGGGTGGCATTTTTACTGATGAATGGCAAGGGCAGCATAATGAATAACATTACCATTAATACGCCCCAATTCTTGCGAACCTGTATCAACATTCTTCGGCTCTTATCCTGAAAATGGTACACGCCTATTGCAAGAAATAAAAGAATGATACCTACACTCACAAAAAATATAGGCGTGGTTTTTACGTCGGGAAGGTTAAGTTGCCAAAGCGGAACATATTGTTGCAACTGTACCCATCGGTCAGTTAAAAACAAAAACATAAAAAGGAAATAAAATGGGGCACAAACACCCATAAGCATTACCAGCCACTCTGTAATATTAAAAGGCCTAACCACCATTAATGCAAAAATGGCGATTAGTATAAGTAAAGTAGTAGGATGAAAACATAAAATACAGCCACCAATAATTAGCCCTATATTAAACAACAGCGTTTTAGGATTAGGACTGTTATAGAGTTTAACGATCAATGAGAATAACCATATAATGAGGGTGTTGACGATTAATGCCGGTGTCAGTTGGTTCCAGTCGGGAAAAATGGCTGTAATAAGCACAAAGACCATTGCTGTGAGATAGGTAGGCTTGTTAAACATGCGCTGGTCGTTAAACAGATAATTTAGACGCAACGCCTGGCTTACAATTAAAAAATGGTATAACAGTATGATAATTATGGGCTGGACACCTGAAACATAGTTTCTTAAAAATCTTGATATCAGGCCATCATCAGCAACAGCCACTACCTGTGGAGGCAGTATAAAAAAATGAGCATGCACAGCAATACTGAGCATCAACAGCCAAATAATAGTAATAGGGGATCTTTCTTTAAACAGTGCTACCACTTAAACAGCAATAAATTTTCTCTATAATTCAACCCGTGCAAAACAAAGAAAATTTCTCAACATACAAGGAATTATGATTTGACGCAGACTGACCTGTTTGCCATAGCGGGGCATAAATTCATATCCCTTGTCAAGATTTTTAAGAGTAGGATTGCGCAGTAGCTGACCATCGGGTTTTATACTTTGATCGCTTAACAACTGCGTACGCTTTTCCTGCATGTTAAATAGAAAATGAAGCTGATCGCCTGTATTTACCAACTGGTACCCAATGGATGCATCGGAGTCATCATCCCACTGGCTTTTATTTATAATATTACTCCAGTCTGTATGACCTGTACTGTCAAAAGACATAACCAATATGTTTTGTGCGTGGTAGCGGTTGAGCTGGTTAGAATTAAAATTATTGTACCTGTACCAGGGATAACCATAACTGTAAGGGCTGAACATATAAAAATCTGATGGACGTAAGAAAGGCGATCCATACATGTAACTGTTACGGTTTAAACCGCCGCGGCCTGTTGTAAAAAAAGCTTCAGCCGCCAACAGGAAGCCACCATCTTTGTTAGGAATGATGTTCTTGATGAAATAATCATTTAAGGCTGTCTTAAAACTGTTTTCACCTTTTGCGTCGTTCCTTAGGTTGTCGTCAAATTTCAACAGGGTTTTAGTAGTAAGGGTTCTGCTGTTGTTATTTAATACAGCAACAAAAAGACCGTCGATATTGCCTTGCCTGCTTTTAGTATAAAATGACGTAATAATGTACCTGTTACTATTGTTATCAGGTTTAATGCGCAGGTCGTCCAGGTAATTTTCATTAATGTCAACGTCGGTAATGCTAACAAGGTTATTTCCAAAAGGCTTTACATAGAGAAATAATTTTTGAATGCGGTCTTCCTGCCCACCCTGCACAGTACGGGCAAATACCAGGTTGCCTTTATTATCTAATTGAAACTCTGACAGGTAATCATTTCTGTCTGGCATGTTTACAACTAAAACCTGCCGCCCCTGCATTGTAAGATCTTTATTAAACAATATGGTGGTTACAACATGGCTGTCATCGTTTTTAGTGTTGATCTTCACAATATTGATAAACTGCTTGTCCTCGCTGTTGATTACTGAATACAACTTGTTACTGGTCCAAAAGTTTATGGCAGTAGTATCCAGCACTATCGGATCACCCACCTTTTCTCCCGATCCATTAATTTTTGCCGCCATGCAGTACACGATATTTTTTTTCTGGTACTGGTAAAACATGTAGCTAAAATCAGGATAGGTTAAAAAATCAGTATTGATGACCCTGTCGGGCATAAAATTGTATTTAACCTTATCTACCTGGTTCATAGATGCATCGTACACAGCCATGGAATGATTATCCCTGAGGTTCTTGTAGATTAAGATATTACCGCCCACCTTACCCAGTATTTCAAAATTTGTTTGCCGTACATCGGCGCGGTCTGGTTCAGAATAGATTACCTGTTGTGCTATTGCTTCAAAAGAGAAAAATGTAATTGCCAGTAAAAGTATGTGCCTAATGATGTGCATGAATAGAAAGTGTTTAAGATAAACAAATGTAATGCCTGTCCCTTTTGTTAGTAGCCAATGTATCATTAAATCACATGGCGATTTTTGTTAAGGCTTTACAAAATAATCTTATTTCAATCCACAATAACTATTGAAAGCAAAATGTAAAGGAGTTGAGAGGAACTAACAGGACCTGCTGGAAGTAGTAAAACTTTTTTTAAAGGATGCTCTGGTTAAAAATTCCTTGAGAGGATTGATTGGGTTGAAGGGTTCTTGTATATCACATTAAAAACCACACCTCATGATGTAAAAAGAGTTTGTACAATTTTGGTATCTTTCTCCATTCCCAAATCTGACCTGTACATGAACACCATTGCATACATCATTATCTTTTACCTGGTGGTGCTGCTGTTGATCATTCTGGTACAGGAAAAATTAATCTTCAAGCCTGAAAAGCTGTCGGCCGATTTTACGTACAAATACGATTCGCCTTTCAGGGAGTTATATTTTGATGTTTCGCCGGGAGTTAGAATTAATGGCCTGCATTTTCATGTAACCAAACCAAAAGGTCTAATTCTTTATTTACATGGCAACAGCCGCAGCATAAAAGGATGGGCCAAATATGCACGGGACTTTTATCGCTACCAATACGATGTGGTGTTGGTTGACTACCGTGGTTTTGGAAAAAGCACCGGTAAAAGAAGCGAAAAGGATATGTTGGGAGATATACAATTTGTATACGAAAGCTTATTGAAAGATTATCCTCAAGATCATTTAATTGTATATGGCCGCAGCCTTGGTAGTGGCTTTGCAACAAAAATTGCCAGCGAAAACAAACCCAGGTATCTCATACTTGATTCACCTTATTATAGTTTTTTGAAAGTAGTTGAACGTTTTTTGCCCATCTTTCCAAATCGTTGGATCATCAGGTTTCAACTACGTACCGACATCTGGATCAGGACGGTAAATTGCCATGTTTACATCATCCACGGAACCAAAGACTGGCTTATACCCATAAAACAAAGCGAGGCATTACATCGCATTAACCCACACAAAATAACCCTGATCCGTATTCATGGGGGAGGACATAACAACCTACCCTCCTATCCTGAATACCATAATTTTATTAGGGATATTTTACAGGAGTGAACCATCTAAGCAAAATTGCTTTGTATACTTTTGCAGCATGGAAGTTTTGGAAGGAAAGACAGCAACCCGGGCTTTTGCTAAAAAGCATTTGTTCCGTTGGCTAAAAATTTTACTGGTAGTGTACTGTTTTATTGGTCTTATTATTTATTACGCCCAGGATCTTTTCATACTACATCCCACGGTTCAAAACAAAGAGTATGTTTACCAGTTTAGCCAGCCGCATACCGAAGTCAACATTCCATATGATGCCTCTACTAACATCAATATCATTCAGTTTACGCAGGCTAAGCCAAAACCTAAAGGGGTAGTATTGTATTTTCATGGCAATAAAGGAAACGTACAACGCTATGCCCGTTTTG
>JBBQVY010000197.1:0-9464 GCA_038211085.1 Chitinophagales bacterium
GTAAAATTAGGTATGATTCCCTGCCTTGCTTTCACGTACAATCCTTTCACATCCCGCTCTTCGCATACCTGTAACGGGCAGGCTACATATACTTCTATAAAACGGTTTTCACCAACTATTGCTTTTACAGCATCTCTCTCGGCATTGTACGGAGAAATAAAAGCGGAGATCACAATCAGCCCTGCATCTAACATCAGCTTTGCTGCTTCACCTATGCGCCGCAGGTTTTCTTTTCGGTCTTCTTCACTAAAACCAAGGTCTTTATTTAATCCCATTCTTACATTATCACCATCTAACAAAAAAGATTTATAGCCCTTGTGAAACAAGTAATGCTCAAGCCGTAAAGCCAGGGTGGTTTTTCCTGAACCGGATAAACCTGTAAGCCATATAAGCCGCGGCTCCTGGCCCATCATAACTTTGCGCTGGGCATAAGCAATCTTTGTGTCGAAAGGAAAGATATAGTTCATGTTTTACAAATTATAGTACCAGAAAATAAAAAGCAAGCAAACGATACTGTATAAAATGGTTAGTGGAAAACCAACCTTGAAAAAATCTTTAAAAGAATAATTGCCGGGACCATACACCATCAGGTTACATTGATAACCGATAGGCGTCATAAAAACGCAGGTTGATGCAAAGGCTATAGCAACAAATGCCGGCGCCGTGGAAATATGAAGCTGATGCGCCAAAGAAACTGCTATTGGAAAAACGATAGCCACAGTTGCCGCATTGGAAATGACTGCCGTTATGAGCACCGTGGTAGCAAACAATAACACAATGGCCGTTCTCGGGTTCGATACTCCGTATTGTAACAACGACTCCACCAAAAGCCTTGCTGCGCCTGACTTTGTAAGCGCAAGACCAATTGCCAACGAGGCCACCAGCAATACCGCCAAATCAAAATCAAACGCTGAACGGATATCGCGAAGCTTTAATGTTTTGACAGAAAAAAATAAGAGCAGGCCTAAAGTTGCAGACATAAAAAGATCCATTACACCAACAATACCGAGTATTAATAAAACAACTGCAGACAATGTGACAATTTTACTAAGTATTGACCGCTTAGGCGATAAAAGTTCTACATCATGGTGCATCAGTAGAAAAAGATCGGCATGGTGGTGTGGCATTTTTTCGTTGCCTAATAACAACAAAAGATCACCGGCATTCAACTCCGTTTCTCCAACCGATCCTATAATTCTTTTGCCCTGTCGATGTAAGGCAATGATAGAAGCGTTATAGCGTTTTCTAAAATCGCTTTCTTTCACTTTTTTTCCAATAAGTGAAGAGTTAGCAGGAATAATAGCTTCGATGCAGCGGTTATGATTGTATTTGTTTAAGGCAATGGCATCGGGGAGTGAGAGCCCGTTTCCATTTTTCATTAATTGTGCAATGGCGCCGGTGTTGCCTGAAAAAAATAATTTATCTCCTTCATATATTTTTTCCTCGGGAGAAACCGGAGAAATAGAAAGCCCCCCACGGTTAATTTCGAAAAGAAAAATGTCTTTTAAGTTGCGAAGCTGTGCGGTGATGATGGTGTTGCCTATTAAATGAGAATGCGGTTCAACAATGGTTTCAACAACATACTCTTTAATGTTTTCTTCCATTTCAACGGTAGCGCTTTTTTTGTCAGGTAAAATAAAATAGCCTAACGTATATAAATATAAAAATCCCGACACTGTAACCAAAACACCTAAAAATAAAAAGTCTTTATAGTTTAACCCGGGTAGTCCGGCCTCGCTTATCAATCCAGCTAATAAAAGACTGGAAGATGTTCCTACCACAGTTATCATACCCGCCATTACGGTAGCAAAGCACAAGGGGATCATGTATTTTGATACTGGCCATCCTTTTTTATCAAGCCATTCTTTTAAATATGGAACCATAAAAGCTACTATGGGCGTATTATTGATAAAAGGGGAAATAGCGCTTACAAAAAGCATCATGCGCATTAGAAATTGCTTAGGGCCAAGGGACGGCTTAAACAGGTAATTGAAATAGTTATTGCCGAACGCCTTTCGAAAGCCACATACCAGCATGACGAGTAGAAAAACAATGGCAATTTGTTTATTGGCCAACCCTTTTAAAACTTCTTCAGGCGTTAGCACTTTAAACACAAGGAAAATAAATATGCAAAACAGAAATAATGCAGAAGGTCTTGCCCAATTACTGAACAAAGCGATGATCAATAATAAAACGGTTGCTATAACCAGGTAAGGCAACATGGAGTACTGTAATTAGGTTTGGTTGGGTGTGTAATATAAACCGTTTCAAAGATGAATTTACAGCGGTAATATTTGGGGGTATTATTCTCTGTTCCTTAAAAATAGAGTTAAATTTTGAGACCATAATGCTCCGGTTTTGCAGCGGCATAGTCTGTTCCTTTTATTGTTAGGGGCAGGCGAAAAAAAAGATGCGTTTGCGCTACCACATGCTTACCCATAACTTTATTTAAAAAAGCTGATATGAATAACACTTCAAAGCCTTTGATTAAATCCGGTTGGTTGAGGGCCTTGTTATTTTTGATACCCTGGGTATTGTTTAGTTTCCTCTTCGACTATGCGTACGCTTTAGTTTTAAAATATTTTTATAATAATGCCCCCAATCAATTGGGTGAGAATACACAAACCATCATAAAATTTTTGTTTGCAGCAATTGGCTCATCACTTACGGTTTGGCTTTGGCGAAAATTTATAGACAGGCGAGATTTTAAAAGTCTTGGTTTTGAATGGAAAGGTTTTGAGAATGATGCATGGATCGGATTTTTTTTAGGACCATTGT
The DNA here is from genome assembly GCA_038211085.1 of Chitinophagales bacterium. GTDB lineage: Bacteria > Bacteroidota > Bacteroidia > Chitinophagales > Chitinophagaceae > Segetibacter. The sequence continues at coordinate 2,779 of JBBQVY010000197.1, forward strand.
TATTAGGCATCGGTTCTATTGCCCTGGTGCTAATGACCTACCTACAATTTGCAGAAATTAGTGCAGACTCTGAACAATTAATGATTGGGTTACTATTAATGATATTGGTGGCATATTCTGAAGAGTTAATCGTAAGAGGATACCTTTTAAACAACCTGATGCAATCTTGTAATAAGTGGGTTGCCCTTGCTATATCGTCTGGCTTTTTTGCTCTTATGCACTTAACTAACCCGGGCGTTACCATCTTCTCTTTTGCAAACATTTTATTGGCAGGTTTACTCTTAGGAGCTAATTATATCTATACCAAAAATCTATGGTTTGGTATGTTACTGCACTTCTCCTGGAATTTTTTCCAGGGTCCTGTATATGGGTTTGAAGTAAGCGGTTTAAAATTCTCCGGTATATTCCACCAGTCTATTTCGGGGCCTTTAGTTTGGACAGGTGGTGAGTTTGGGTTTGAAGGATCACTGCTTTGTGCCCTCCTCATGCTGATTGCTTTTGTTGCTTCGGCAACCTTCTTCAAAAAAAAATACCAGGTTTAAACTAAGTAAATTTTAGCCGGGGCATCTTCTTTCTTACGTCTTCAACTACAATCTGTTACGTTCCTATTTATTTGTATTTAAAAGTGTAATCTATTAACTTGTTTAATCAAATACTGCTAATATGAAAAAAGTATTAATCGGAACTTTAGTTGGAGCTATTTTGGTTTTTGGCTGGCAAGCTGTGGCTAATATGGCTATGCATTATCACGATGCAAATTACACAGCCCCTGCAAACGATGGGGCCGTGCTAAATGCGCTGTCAACAAACATAACGGAAGAGGGACAATATTATGTACCTGCCGTAAACATGAAAGCAAGCGCAGAAGAAAAACAAAAATTTGCGGATGGTTTGAAGGGTAAACCATGGGCTATCATTGTCTACCATCCTTCGTTTGACCAGGATATGGGTAGTAGCATTTTAAGAAGCCTTGTTACCGCATTACTATGCGTGGCAATTTTTATAGGGTTGATGGGCAAATCGCATGGCAGTTTTATAAGTGTTTTATTGAAAGGGCTGGGTATTGGATTTTTCTCCTTCATGTTTATTTGGTACAATCAAAACATCTGGATGCAAACACCCTGGTCAGTTCTTTGGGGTGAAATGATAGATGCATTGGTTGCCTGGACATTGTGCGGGGCATGGTTGGGATGGTGGTTAAACAGGCCCTCAAATGCGCCTCGGAAAACATACGGTTAACAATCAGGAATTAGCAACAATAAAAAAGTCCGGAACCTTTGTTCCGGACTTTTTTATTGTTCAACTATTTTATTACGGCATAATGATGGTCGACTTTGGCTTTACAATTTCCACAAGTTCCAGGTGAAATACTAACTCTTCCCCTGCCAAGGGATGATTGGCATCGAGGGTAATGGAATCATCATTTACTTCTGTTATAACAACCGGTATATTCTGACCCTCGCCATTGCTCATGTTTAACTGCATGCCTACTTCAGGTTTCATGTCTGGTGGAAAACGATCCAACGGAAAATCCATTACACGCTCCTCATCTTTTTGGCCATATGCTTCATCGGCAGGAATATTTACTGTCTTCTTTTCACCGATTGTCATGCCGGTAACACCATCATCAAAACCCTGGATAACCATTCCGCTACCTACTTCAAACTCTAATGGTTCGCGGCCTTCACTGCTGTCGAATGTTGACCCATCTGTTAACTTACCATGATAGTGAACTTTAATTGTGTCACCATTTCTTACTTGTTGCATAACTTATTTTTTAATTGATAAGGCAAAATTAACTTCCCGCTTCCAGTAAAAAAACAAAACGCATTCAAAAAAAATAATTGAACAAGAATGAGCGAATTACAAAAAACAGGAAAACTCCTATGTCCGGGTTTACCCAAATTTGTACCTTTTAGGTTTTGAAACGCAACAACCTTGCCACCGATAACAACACAATTAAGAGGAGACTAGGTGGCAATTATTAGCTCAAATTCATTTGCCTAAATTCTATATAAAACTTTAAATAACCCCACAAGAAATACAATTTCCACTAATTTCAGTTCAGGAAAAACCTCATTAATGATAAATTTTTGTATTCGAATTTTGATATGTGTTTTCACTTTAACCACTTTAGAAACTGCGGCGCAGCCCTATCCTAATAATAAATCCCAGGGACGCAACCATGGTGTGCCAACACCAGCAAAAGATCGAATTATACTTCCCGGGGCTTACCAGACCAAAGAATATTTCCCTCTTTTAAAAGGTAAACGTGTGGCAGTATTTGCCAATCATACTGCTACCATTGGTTCCACGCATTTGGTTGATACTCTTAAAAAAGCTGGAATAAAAATCAGTAAGATTTTTGGGCCAGAACATGGCTTCAGAGGTACAGCCGATGCAGGCGAAAAGGTGGACAATTTCATTGATCAGCAAACCGGTATTCAAGTAATTTCTTTATATGGAAAAAAGAAAAAGCCTTCGGCTGAAGACCTTGCAGATGTAGATGTAATGTTGTTTGATATACAGGATGTTGGCGTTCGGTTTTACACCTTCATTTCATCGTTACAGGATTACATGGAAAGTGCAAGGGAGCACCATAAACAACTCATCATTTTAGACAGACCTAATCCTAATGGATTTTATATTGATGGGCCGGTGCTGGATACCACCTTTAAAAGTTTTGTAGGCATGCAGCCCATACCCGTTGTTTATGGAATGACAATTGGAGAGTATGCCCTCTTTTTGCTGGGTGAGGGATTGCTCAATAAAACCGTTGGCGATCACCTTGATATAAAGGTGATAAAATGCCTGAACTACACCCACCAAAGCCGTTATCATTTAAAAGAAAAGCCATCACCAAACCTGCCTGATGATGGCTCTATTGGGTGGTATCCTTCCACTTGTTTTTTTGAAGGTACTGTGTTAAGTGAAGGCAGGGGCACCGAAAAGCCGTTCCAGATTTTTGGTCATCCCTCATTACCTGATACGCTTTTTTCGTTTACACCCACAAGTACCGCAGGTGCAAAAAATCCAAAATTACTTAATCAAAAATGTTATGGGTGGAACCTGTCCCTCCCTTCGAATAATACCAAGTCAAACCAAAACCAGTTACAACTTAAATGGTTGTTGCAGGCATATCAAATGTATCCTGACAAAAGCAATTTCTTTCTCAAACCGAAAAAAGATAATCTGCAACCCACAGACTATTTCTTTAATAAACTTGCTGGCAATAGTATTTTGATGCAGCAAATTATTGCCGGCAAAAGCGAAAAGGAAATTAGAGATAGCTGGCAACCAAAGCTGAACGAGTTTAAAGCGAAGCGTAAGAAATATTTGCTTTATGCGGATTAATAAAGCTTTACCAAACATCCCGACGCTTAAGCTGTAATTGAATCCCAACCATTTCACCCACACTTTCTTATTTGACTTAAGGCATTAAGATATTAACGAGGAAAAAGCAAGTCTTACTTTTGCGCCATGACAGCATTGGAAACTAAGCAGAATTCTAATAAAGGCTTGAAGGATTTAAGAATCGTATTCATGGGTACGCCTGAGTTTGCAGTAGCCTCATTAAATGCATTGCTACAGGCAGGATGCAATATTGTTGGTGTTATAACTGCTCCCGATAAACCTGCGGGTCGCGGCATGAAACTAACACAGAGTGCTGTTAAGAAATATGCTGAAGAAAAAGGTCTTAACATACTGCAACCCGAAAAATTAAAGAACCCTGAATTTTTAGAGGAGCTTCGCAACCTGCAGGCCGACCTTCAAATAGTGGTTGCGTTTAGAATGCTGCCTGAAGTTGTATGGAATATGCCACCCATGGGCACTATTAATTTACATGGGTCGCTATTACCCCAGTACCGGGGTGCAGCCCCCATTAACTGGGCTATTATTAATGGCGAAAAACAAACAGGCGTTACCACTTTTAAACTGCAACACCAGATTGATACCGGCGACCTACTATTGCAACAACCCATAGATATAAGTGAGAATGAAACGGCCGGAGAACTGCACGATGAAATGAAAGAAGTGGGCGCTGCATTACTAGTAAAGACTGTTGCAGTATTAGCCAATGGCTCTATACAAGAGCAGCCACAGCAACTTGCAGATGGCGAGGTTAAACATGCCCCAAAAATCTTTACCGAAACTTGCAAAATTGATTGGAATAAGCCCTCGTCTGAAATACACAATCTTGTGCGGGGATTATCTCCTTTCCCCGGTGCCATTGCACAACTGAATAACAAAATTTTTAAAATCTATCGCAGCAAAGTAGAGATTAATTCGTCTCCGGGTCAGCCCGAAAGCGTTCATACCGATCACAAATCTTATCTGAAATTTGCAACATCTGACGGTTACATACACGTTTTGGATTTGCAACTGGAAGGAAAAAAGAGAATGATGGTAGAAGATTTTTTACGGGGCTATAAAATGTAAAGCTTGATTGAAATACAGTTTTAAGCTTTGTACTATAGTTATTCCTTTTCAAAAATCAAGTCACCTTGCATAAGCTTTAGCCCATTGTTAGATAAGGCAAATGCTTCTGCCATTGCATACCCAACTTTTGTGAAGCCATTTCTGTAAACCACTTTGTGTCCATTGTTCTTTATAAAATTTTTTATATCACTCATGGCATTCTTCAAACTTTCAGGTCTGTTTATAGTTTTGTATCCGGTAACCTTGTCTTCTAAAAAAGAGCCTGAAAAATTATATGGATAATCACCTATCTGTCCACATATTATTTTGTCACTGTAAGAATTTGATAACCCATACATTCTAGGTGTAAAGTCAATGCTGGGTCCGCCATAACGTTGCAATGCAAAATAATATGATCCATTATAATTATTTTCCACAAAGTCAAAATAAATAGGTTCAATTGACCAGAGCGGTGCAGTAATGTGAAAAGTTAATGCAGGAGCTTTTTTACTAGAATAACCTATGAGATACTCTTCTAGTTCTTTGATGCTTTTTAGATTTTTATTTTCTGGTTTTTTGTAACTGATCGCAGGAATAAAGGATGCATCAAAAGATTTAAGAACATAGTCCGCTATAGTTATGAAGTCATTTTTTGTCAAAAAAACATTAGTCTCCGACATAAAGATTTATTACAGATATCTCTTCAATTAAAGGTATTATTACTGGTAATACGTAACCTTAACCGCAAACTTTGGGTCAACAATACCCAGGTAAGAAGTAGCAGCATTGCTGAGTCTTATAACAAGGTTGGTGTTTTCTTTCATCTCTGGTAATTCGCCTAACACTTTGGCATAAATGCTTTTATCGCCACTGGTAATTTTTACAATAGTTCCCGAAGGAATGTTACTTGCAAGGGCATAATATTTTTTGTTTTGCCAGCCACTGGTAGATTTAAACATACCTCCATCACCTGTTAATTCAGCCAATTTTTTTTCTTCATAATTTTCAGCATACGAAGCGGAGAAGAATCCTTCTTCGCTGTTTATTGCAGCGGGAGCAGTACTTTTTGCAGTTGTTGAAACAGTTGCTTTCTCAGCTGGTTTAATCACTACCAGGTCGGAAGGTTTTTCCACTACAGTTTCTTTTTTTGCAGGGACGTTTTCAATTATTTTTTCTGTTGCTTCCGGCTTTGTTTCTACTTCAATTTTTGGTGTGGTGGGTTCAAATGTTTTAGTCTCAACAGGTTTAGATTGCGGAGCTTCAGCAATCGGTTCACTTTTCATTTCGTTTTCTACAGGCTTTTTTTCGGCGACAATTGCAGCCGGAACATTTGCAGGTGCTTTTGTCTTTAAAGCTGCTACCTGCTCATTCTTAACTTTCAGATAGCCAATTATTAGTGGTTTACCTGCAACTACATTATCACTACTCAAGTGGTTCCATTCTTTTACTGAGGTCAGGGGCACTTTATAATTGTTTCCTATTCTAAAAAGTGTTTCTCCATTTGCCACTATATGATACACAGGTACCAGTGTTTCGCCATCCGGCTTTTTACCAAGCTGGTCAAAATTTTGGTCATTCAGCGGCACTTTTACTACCTGGCCTATTTTTAAACCGGTTTGTAAATTGCTTCCATTAAAACCTGCTATAACTGCCGGGGGTAAGTTGTAGGTTCTACCCAAACTATACAAAGTTTCTTTTGGCAAAACTGTATGCGATACATACATGCCCGGAGCCGTACCTTCTACATTGAAACCTGCCATTTGCGCATTGCCTGCAATCGAAGAAATAAGCACAGCAAGCACTATCAAAATCCTCATCATTTTTACTGGTTTAGGTTTAAAAAATCCATTCATTTGTAATGGCCGCTAAGTTAAGGTTTTAATATTCTCCACTCAGTTGGGTAGTAATTATTAACACGGTTGACCAACACTTTCATCCAGCCCAAATTCAGGTTTTTATAAGCAGCAAGTGCCCATCCTTTGTAGTCGGTTTCAATAGCCAGGTCCTGCCGTTTTAAATATTTAAGTGCCTGTTCGTCATCCAATGGTATATGCATTAGTTTTTTATTCTCCAGGCCGCTCAAAGCCAGTTCGTGATGCGGCACGAGGTCCTTACCTTTTATGGTACCTATAGCAACGCCCGATTTTCTAACATTCAAATATTGTTGCACAATCGAAAATTCCTCTAATTGGTTTTTATAAAAAGCTATGATGGTTTCTTTCTGTTTAAAAAGGAACATTTCGCCGGGATTCTCCAGCCACCTGGCT
>JBBQVY010000198.1:0-9259 GCA_038211085.1 Chitinophagales bacterium
CCGCCAAAATCATTTTTCAAGTCGCGTACTACGGAGTGTACATGATTGCCATTGTTTTGGGTATTATCGTATTCAATAATAATGGTAGGGCCTTGTATGCGATAATATTTGGGATGTCCGGGGCCATCCTCCATACTGCCTGCCCAGGAAAATACCAGGTTTTTGGTGCCTGCTTTTTCTATGTCCGACATCATTGATGCGGCAAATAAATGGGTGTATCGTTTTATATAAAGACTTAGCAATTGCATCAATGCTTTCTGCTGCCCGGGCGTCATCTCAGCATACGATATCCCTTTTGTATCTGTAATTATTGCCACTCTTTTATCAGTGGTTAATATATCTGCAGGTGCTTCGGCACTTATCATTGCAGCGAGTAATTGCTTTTGGTTAAGTGAGTGAACCAGGCTTAATCCCAGGCTCGTTTCATCATGTAAAATCTCTTTGCCTTTTTCAGGGCCACTTAATACCACCGCCGGGTTTGAACCCATAAAGCCTGGCGTACCTGCAACTATCTTTTTTTCATCAGAAGTAAAATTAAAAGACAAGTGATGCCCGTCGAGACGCCAGCCCCAAACATGCTTGCCATCTGGCTTACCAAAAACGGTAAAGAAATATTTTCCTGTGTCGCGGAAATGATCATCGGCAGCTCTGTTTTCCAAAGCTTTCAGTACAAGTTCCAGTTGCATAACTGCCCTTGCCTTGGTGTAGGCCTCTTGGCTTAAAGCAGACTTCATTAAAGTAAAAGCAGCCGTTTTTTGCTGCTCATTCATTTCATTAACCGATAAGCCTTTCCTGTCGGTTTTTGGTATATAACCAAATATATAGCGCTCTGTAGTATCAAAAGAATATACAGCCTGTTCCATTTGTTTTGGTTGTAACAACTTAATAAAATTAGCTGCCGCCCTGCTCATATCATCCGTTTGCGATTGACTACAGGTAGAGATGAGCAACAGGGCAATTGGTACAAAATATTTTATTTTCATAAGGTGGTGTGAGTTGTAAAAAAGTTGTTGGTTGATAATAGATCGTTGCGTTTTCAATGTTGTTGGCTAACGAAACTGTAAAAATTCGTTAGAAAAATTAGTAAAAAGATATTTATAAATGCTATCAAATTAGTTTAATTATTGATGGCAGGCAACATTATCAACTTTAAACATTAAAACCAGAACAATTGAAGAGAGCATCATTTGTGTGGATATAAAAACCCGGGGCTTCGGCTTCGCTCAGCCACCGAAGTAGAAGAGACCCCTATTTATGTGGATATAACAACCCGGTGGCTTCGGCTTCGCTCTGCCACCGAAATAGAAGAGATCACCATTTACCCGGTGGCTTCGGCTTCGCTCTGCCACCGAAATAGAAGAGACTCCGATTTATGTGATATAAAACCCGTAAAGTTATTATGTATGTGCTGCGCCAGCCTTTTGTTTTATATGGCACCCATTACCCCAAATAAAAATAGCGGCAATGAGGGCCGCTATTAAGTAAAGTCAGTATGTAAATAGCACTAAACCGTAGTTGCAAAATCAATTAGGTCCTGGTTTAGCTGCTTTTTATGTGTGTAAAACAAACCATGCGGCGCACCTTCGTAAACTTTGTAAATGGCATGAGGTATCATGGCTGCCGTACGGTCACCGCCAACTTTTATGGGTACGGTATGGTCATCTTCTCCATGAATAACAAGTGTAGGGATGGTTATGGCTTTTACATCCTCTCTAAAATCGGTAGAAGCAAATCCAATAGCACATTGTTGGGTGGCACGTGGTGCTGCAACTGATGCCAGGTGGCGATAATAATCAAGCAAAGGGGCACTAACCGGGTGATTGAGCATGTTGATACCAAAAAATTTCTTACCAAATTCATCCAAAAAACCAATGCGGTCTTCTTTCATTTGTGTCATCATTTCTTCGAAAACTTCTGCCGGTACTCCTTCTGGGTTATCGCTGCTGTGTTGCAGGTAAGGAGTAACTGAACTAATTAGTACCAATTTTGACACACGTGCACTTCCATATTGGCTCAGGTAACGTACTGCTTCGCCTCCTCCCATTGAAAAACCACAAAGGATGACATCTTTTAAATCCAGTTCTTCCATAATGGTATTGAGGTCTGAGGTAAGCGTGTCATAATCGTAGCTGCCCCATGGTTTTGACGATTTACCAAACCCCCTTCGGTCGTACTTAATTACACGAAGCCCTGCGTTCACCAGGTCTTCTAATTGGTACTCCCACATTTCTTTACTCAGGGGCCAGCCATGTATTAAAACGATCGGTCTTCCATGCCCATAATCTTTGTAAGAAATTTCCACTTGTTCGCCTGTTGCTGTATCTGTTGTTTTAATAAAGTCCATAACAATAAAAATTTTGTTTGGGTATCAATTGATAAAATCATTCCAGCCACATTTGTCTATTTAAAAATAGATTAACCTACCAATCGTCTTCAACAGCATACCGGTCGATCATCTCCTAATTCATCGCATAACCACTTTTAAAAGAGCGGGCAATTTTATCATTTGAAGTTTCAGGTATCAATCACAGTTCAACAACACGAAACAGGTTAATCACCTCAACCTTAAAAAGGCCTTAATTTTAAATGGCATGAGGTTGAAACGAAAGGGTTAGGCGTTTTAGTGATAAAAACAGGAATATTGCGTATCCATTATTATGAAAAGAGTCTTGTTCGTTTTACTGTTCCTGTTACCAATATTGGGTTCGGCAACCAATTTTATTGTTACCAATAACAGTTCATCTGGTAATGGAAGTTTATCGCAGGCGGTGTACTATGCCAGTCAAAACGGTACTTCAACAACCGATACCATTTCATTTAACCTGCCTGTAAGTAAAACCACCATAATTATTACCAGTCCATTAGTGCTGTCTTCCAATTTAATTATAGATGGTACTACACAACCCGGCAATGCTTTTGGTTTAACAGATACAAAAGTTAGAGTTAAGGCAATGGGTTGTGTGTCAGGATTATTGCTGGACGGCGTTAGCAAAATAGAAATTTATGGCTTGTGGTTTACCGACTTTAACTCGGGCACTTTATCGTGTTTGGGAAGCGCCATAAGCATACGAAATACCAGCAACTTTACCCTTGGCAAGCCGGGTAAAGGAAACTGTTTTACCAACAATCGTACTTCTATTGTATACCCGTGGCAATTAAGCCTGGACTCAACAGAGAATGTGGGCATTACTATACAATCCAACCGCTTTGGCATGGATACTTTACTTGCTCCGGACGAATACTCATCCAACCTCGCCTTTGGAGCTACCCGCAAATTTTTATTTGGTGGTAACAAAGCCGAAGAGGGTAACCGCATTGGAAATGCATTTGTAACTGTGGGAAATTTTTACATACCCCTTTCCGCCAAAGGCGATACCATAGCTTTTAAAAATAATTTGTTTGGTTTTGATGCGTACAATGGTTCATTAATATCAACCATAGGCATATATGTAGCAGGGTATATAATGACAGGCTCGGAGTTGAACGTCATTATTTCTAACAACAAGATTGGTAAAGACGATGCCACCAATAAAATTTGGCTGACAGACATAACCGGCAATATTTTAATACACGACAACTACATTGGCTCTCTTAATTCTGTAGTCACCCCCGGCGAAATCGCCTCGGGTATGTACCTGGAAAACTGCGTAAAGAAAGACAGCATTATCATTCGTAACAATACCATCAATGGCTACAAACACGCCATACTGATCAATTCATCCAAAGACATTACCATCTCAAACAACTCCATTTATTGCAATGCAAAAGGCATCAGCTATAACCGGATCGATGTCATACCGATTGTTTCGTTGTTGGCTTTAACATCCACCTATTTAAAAGGTACCACACAACCCTTGAGTACCGTCGAAATTTTTTCGACCAACGTATGTAACCAATATTGCGAGAATGGCAGGCAATTATTGGCAACCGTTAAGGCAGACAGCCAGGGAATTTTTGAGTATAACGGCACACTCGCAGGAAGCATTTCGGTAACAGCAACGTCACCATCGGGTACCACCAGCGAATTTTATGGCGCCAAATTTACCGTGGCCAATGTGGTATTTAAGGATGCCACATGCGGATTAAAGAACGGATACATAAAAGGCATACAAGTTATTAAGGGCAACTCTTTTCATTGGGAAGATGAAGGAGGGAACGTTGTTGGCACCGACACCTCGGTATACAATCTGGGTACAGGCAAGTACCGGTTTTATGTAAAAGACAGTCTTTCTTCGTGCCCGGTTTATTCTTCTTTTTTCGAATTGAAAAGCATACCAAAACCTTTTGTCGATAGCAATTTTTCAACTTTAAATACCAGCTGCAGTAAAAGCATGGGGCAAATTATTTTAAACGGTGTTCGCTCTACTGGTAGCATTTCTATATGGCAGGATAGTGCCTTTAACACCTTACAGGTAGATGGAGATAGCATTGTACATTTAGCTCCCGGCACCTACAACTATCGCCTGGCTTTGTTAGAAGACTCACTTTGTTATACTTCGTATGGTCCTTTTAAAATTGCTGATAAACCAGGCCCCGTTTTACAAACGCAAAATCTGGTTATCAGGCCAAGCAATTGCGGGGGTGCTACCGGATCTATTACCAATATAAAGGTTGGCAATACCGTTGGAAATGTATTGTACAGGTGGGAGGATTCAACCGGGACTGTTGTAGCATCAACTCTTGATTTAACCAATGTACCCGGAGGTAAATACCGGTTGAAATTTAAAGACAGCACTTTTTGCGATACACTTGTTACTGCTTTTTATACCATTGAGCGAAAAGGCGGAATTGCCATTGATAGTAGCAACCGGGTGATAAGGGCATCTGGCTGTACAGCAAATACCGGTTCTATTACCGGGCTAACTGTTGCAGGTGCAGAATATATGGAATGGATTAATGTAGCAACCAGTCAAAAGATTGGCAACCAGGCAAATTTACTGCAAGTGCCCTTCGGCTATTACCGGTTAAATGCAGGTAATGCTGTTGGCTGTAAAGATACCAGCACGGTAATGTTTGTGCCACAGGCAGCCTTTGCACCCATTACTGTTCAACGTATAGAACAAATTCAACCTCATTGCGACTTAGCTAATGGCTCTTTAAAAATCACCGAATTTTCAAGCGATAGCACCCGGTATATTTTTACGTGGAAGGATAGCCTGTCGGGTGTTGTGTTAAGCAACCACTCTTTACTTTCAAATGTTAACCCCGGCATTTATTATCTTAATGCTGTTGATAGCAACGGATGCGCTGCAAAATTGGTAAGCACAATTATGAAGCAGGTTGGTAAGCCGGTGATTGATCTGTCGAAAATGAAATTGCAGCACGATACCTGCAACCAGTCAAATGGCTTTATAAACAACATACTTGTAAATGGCGGACAAAAGCCTTACTCCTGGCAATGGTATTTAAACCCAAACAACGCTGCCATTTCCAATAACCCGAACAGCATTGCCAACTTAAAAAAAGGCAGTTATAAATTAAAGATTTCAGATGCTTATAGCTGTGCAACCACCAGCAACGATATTGTTATTGCAGATTACGACAAACAGTTGCCTGCACCCATAGCCGACAATCTTACCATTCCACGAAATACTACAGGTGACATCATAATCAAAAATTTTACGCCGGGAACCTATAGCCTGTTCGATACAATAACGGCTTCGCTTCCCTTTCGTATTTCGAACAGATCCAGGTTGGCAACTCCGGTGGTAGGGTACAATAAAACGTTTTACATTCAATACACTTTGGGTAACTGTTTAAGCCCGTTACAACAGGTTATGGTTACTGTTTTCGATCAATCGAAACTTGTATTACCCAATGCCTTTTCGCCCAATGGCGATGGTATTAATGATGTTTGGAAAATGCAGGTCCAGGGATTGATCTCTATAAAAGAGTGGTTGGTTTTTAACCGCTATGGGCAATTAATTTTCTCCTCAAAAAATGGCAGCGCCGGTTGGGATGGAAAAGTAAAAAACGCTTATGTGCCTGTGGGTACATATTACTGGATCGTGAATGCTACTGATAACAATGGTAAAGAAATTATAAAGCAAGGCAGTGTAACGGTGTTACGGTAACATAACTTTTTTTATAAGTTATTTGGCGCTTACGGCCTTTAACCCCACAATAGATCCGATTAATAAACAGATAAAAAACAGCCGCCAGAAATCAGAAGGTTCTTTATACAACCAAATGCCCATGATAGCTGTGCCCACAGCACCGATGCCTGTCCATACTGCATAAGCCGTACCTATTGGAATGGTTTGAATGGCTTTATTCAGCAATAAAAAACTTAAGGTAATTGATATAAAAAAACCTACAGACCAGGGCAGGTTGCTAAAGTTATTGGAGAGTTTTAAACAGGTAGTAAATCCTACTTCAAACAATCCTGCTATAATAAGAATGATCCAGGCCATACATTTTTTGGCAAAGTTAGCCGCCGAATGTTTTAAAAGTTGCGGTCATGTAAAACAACAAAGCAATCGCATCTTAATTAATTTATCTTTTCGGTGTGACCTTTAGGCACAACTCGTGGGTAGAAGAATTACATTAAATAACACAAGGCGTTCCGATAGGAACGCTTCATGCTCTTTTGAAGCATATCTACCCACTAATAGTCCTTAACGGGACTATAAAGACAGTAATCGATCCGGGGTTAAGTATCAAAGACAATAAAAAATAGATGCGTTTGCCATGGTAATACCCGGAGGGGTTAAAACCATTTACGTTTTTTAAATATAATGAACATGGATACAGGTACTATTACCAACATAAAGAATACGGTAAGATAAAAAGCCCAGTGCGAATGGGCAAAGGGAATAACATCGAAGTTCATTCCAAAGATGCCCCCAATAACCGTAGCCGGTGCCAGAAAACAGGTAACTACTGCTATTACCTTCATCACTTCGTTCAACTTTAGGTTAACCTTGCTAATGTATAATTCCTGCAGGTTATTTACCATATCGCGGTAATTATCAACCAGGTCGCTGGCCTGTATAATGTGGTCGTATATATCTTTAAAATATTTTTTTACTGATTCATCCAGGAGGTTGCTATCGCTTTTTATAAACCCATTGATCAGGTCGCGAACAGGTATAATGTTGCGTCTTAAAACAATAAATTCTTTTCTAAAATTATTGATGCGTGCCAGGGAGTGAACATCAGCACTTTTAATGATCTCTTCTTCCAGTAATTCAATTTTTTCGCCCAGCTTTTCCATTACTTCGTAGTAATGGTCAACAATTAAATCCAGCAAAGAGTAGCACAGGTAATCTGCACCTTTTTGCCTCAGTTTGGTTTGTTGAATTTTAAGTTTCTCTCTCAACAAATTAAAAACATCCCGTTCAGGGTCTTCCTGGAATGTAAGAACGAAATTTATGCCCAGAACAATACTTATTTGTTCAAGTTCAACTGCACAACGTTCTTCATTAAAATACATCATGTTAAGCAGACAATATTGAATGGGATCGATTTCGTCCATTTTAGGTCGCTGCCCTTTGCTCAATATATCCTCCACAATCAATGGATGGATATCAAACTCACTGCATACTTTTTCTACATCAGGTTTGTTAAGTCCATCTATATTGATCCAGCTTACATTGTTGTTTTGTTTAAATTCAACCAGGTGGGTAACCTCCTTTAATTCCTTTTCTTTTATTGAATTACTATTGTAATCGTACACACAAATTTTTACAGTAGCTTCCTCCTTGTGAATGGAAGCGGCTGTAGGATTAACCTGGAAAATTTGCCGGGTTCGCTTGGTATTAAATATTGGTTTTATCAGGTCTTTAAAAAATGTGTCGGCGTGCATATGATTAAAGTTATAGCAAGGTTCAATGGCAACAACCAAATAATCAGTTGAGTTTTTTGACTTTATATTTACGCAAACTTAGTATATGCTTTTAAATGAGCCATTAGTAGAAGAATTAATGCACGAAGCGGCAGGAACCCATAAAATGCTGGAGTTAATACCCTACGAAAAATTGGGCTGGCAACCTCACGAAAAATCAATGACCCTTGGCAGGTTGGGCGCACATATTGCAGAGATACCGGGTTGGCTGGTGCAAACCATAAAACAGGAAGAACTTGATTTTGCGACCGCCGATTTAACCCCTCAACCTTTGGAAGAACCCGGTGCTATCTTACAAGTGTTTAATGAAAATATGCAAAAGGGCCTTGATGCTTTGCATGCGGCAACAGATGAAAATTTGACCAGTGCCTGGACCCTACGACATGGTGATGAAGTACTTTTGAGAATGCAGCGCATAGGTGTGGTGAGGGGTATGGTATTGAATCATATTGTGCACCACAGGGGTCAACTTTCAGTTTACCTGCGCCTTTTAGATATACCCGTGCCGGGTATGTATGGGCCTTCGGCAGATGATATGATGGGATAATGCAGGATTGAATTTCTACCATCATCTGCTATCTGGATCAGCATCATAACTTTAGTTGTAAAATCAATTTTGTATATGAAATTTCAGACCCAAATTTATATGATATGAAAATGATTAAGCACAATCACAAAGCTGTTTACGAACCAATAGCCGACCTGGTAACTTATAGGGCCATGCCGACAAGTGCAGTAAGTATGAACCAGCTCGATCCGTTCATTTTCCTAAATCACCACGGCTACCAGGAGTACCCGCCTAACAACCATGGATTGCCGTTTGGTCCTCATCCACACAGGGGATTTGAAACGGTTACTTTTATTATAAAGGGAGACCTGGTGCACAAGGACAGCAGCGGTGCTGGCAGCATTATAAAGGAAGGTGGTGTACAATGGATGACAGCCGGAAGTGGATTGGTACATGCTGAGATTTCAAGCGAAGGATTTAAAAAAAATGGTGGGCCACTTGAGATATTGCAGCTTTGGATTAACCTGCCTGCAAAACACAAAATGACTTCACCCAAATACAAAGGTCTGCAGCAGGATGAAATACCGGTAGTAGCGTACAACAATGGTAAAATTGAGGCACATATAATTTCAGGCACATGGGATGGGGTAAGGGGAGCAATACAACCGCTTACTGATATACACCTGGCACGTATTGATTTTTCACCCAACAGCCACCATACCTTTTCAGTTGAGCCGGGCAAAACAATATTTTTATACATAGTGAAAGGCGAACTGATGATCAACGGCGAAAAGACTGCAATGCATCACCTGGTTGAGTTTAACCCGGAGGGGAAAATGATAGAGATGAAAGCCCTGACAGAGGCTATTATCTTATTTGGTTACGCCTCGCCATTTCATGAACCA
>JBBQVY010000199.1:0-9198 GCA_038211085.1 Chitinophagales bacterium
ATAAATCGGCATAGAGTTAGCCAGCGTTGCCATTACCGTTGTAATATCCATATCCTGTGTATTTACCTGCGGTGGATTGGTATTATTTTCATTGGAGTAATTTACATTACCCGACACGGTAAGATTTTTTGCCACATCTTGAGTAAAACCAAGATTGACCGATCTGCGCACGTATTTTGAATTTGGTATAATGCCGCTGTAATCGGTATTTGCAAGAGAGAGGCTAAATCCGCCATGGTCCCCTGAATTTGACAAGGTTACTGTGTTGGTAAGATTTTTACCAGTCAGGTAGAATTTCTTATACCTATCGCGTACGGGTTCATAAGGAAATGTGAGGTTGTTAAATAAAACCTGTGTCATACCCGGTTGAAATTTTTCACCGAAGCTCCATACGGCTGAATTTGGATAAGGTGTGGTAGGGCGTACACCTCTTTCGCCTTGCCCATATTCATATTGAAAATCGGTAAAATCGAGCGGTGTATCCGAAGTGAAATTTACATTGTAATCCACGCCTATCCCCTTGCGTGCACTCCCACTTTTGGTAGTTACCATAATCACCCCATCCTTTGCCCTGTAACCATAAAGCGCGGAAGCCGCGGCGCCTTTAAGTACAGTCATAGTTTCTATATCATCGGGGTTGATGCTGGAAAAGCCGTCACCTCCATCTGAACTGTTTACCTGGCCCGACCGGGGACCGCTTACACCAATGCCATAAGAAGTATTGTCCATGGGCACACCATTTAAAACAATCAAAGGTGAGTTTACCGAATTGAAGGAGGACTGGCCGCGAATTCGAACTTTTACCGAACCGGCAGGGCCCGAAGCCATCGTGGAAATATTAACACCGGCCATTTTTCCCTGCAAACCGCTCAACACATTGGGGGTTCGGTTGGTGGCTATCTGGTCGTTAGTTACTGTAGAAGTTGCATAACCCAATTTTCGAACTTCTTTTTTAATACCCAATGCTGTTACAACAACATCCTGCAAATTTTCGTCTCCTTTAGCCAAACTGATATTAATAACCTGGCGGCCGTTTACATTTACCTCCTGTTCTACAAAACCTATATAGGAAAATACCAGCATCGCGTTTGACGGTGCAGTAATAGCGTAGTTTCCATTGGCGTCGGTTGTAGCGCCCTGCTTTGCTCCTTTGACAATAACATTAACGTCCGTCAAAACTTCATTACCTGGGCCAGTAACTTTTCCACTAATTTTTACGTTTTGGGCAATTCCTACACTTTGAAAAACCAGAATTACCCAAATAAAGACTTGTAAGTTTTTTCTCATAGCATTCGTTTTAAAAAGTTTCTTAATCTAATTGGTTGCAAGAATGTTTAAAGGCGGTCACCAATTGTGAATGGCGCCGTCGGGGCTTTTTAGAATGGGGTGCGGAAATTTTGTTTTGGTATTAACTTCCATAACAAAAGTTGCCTTTTTGGGATCAAATTTCACCCCAAGGCCAGAGCCCGGGTTCAGGTATAATTTTCCGTTCTTAAATAGTAAATAATCCTCGTTAAAATAGGCGGGCTTTTCCACCTGCCCACCACCAAGTTCCATCAGGCAGCGGGATGGACTACTTGAACCTAAAACATGCACCAGTGCTGCTGTTGATAACGGGCCTGTAAAATGGGGGATCATGCCAACATAATGGGTTTCGCAGATGGCGGCTATTTTTTTGAATTCCGAAATGCCACCCGTGTTTGGCAAGGTTACCCTGGTATAATCAATCAACCGATTTTCGATCAGTTCATTAATATCCCACCGGTCGCCAAATTGTTCTCCAACGGCTATGGGCACTTTGGTTTGTTGCCTGACCATTTTATAAACACCTGGGTTTTCTGACCTGATAATGTCTTCAACAAAATAGGGCTCAAGGCTTTCAATATGGTTGCAGATTTTTAAAGCTTCCGTTAAATCAAAACGGGTATGCAGATCAATAGCCCATCTGCCTCCGCCCTCAACGGCTGCATCAATTCGTTTACACAGTTCGATCGTTTTTTTTGCATTATCATAAAAATCAAAAGGTGTTTCTCCAATGCCGCCGGTAGGTCCAATTCTGAAAGCCCGAAAACCTGCATCTATGCAATCCCTGGCCTTTCCCTCTTCTGTTGTTGCTTTTGAAGCGCTGTAGCCAGTAGCATAGCATTCCACAAATTCTCTGGTAGCGCCACCCAGCAATTCATATACAGGAACGTCCAGAGCTTTGCCTTTTATATCCCACAAAGCCATCTCCAAAGCGCCCAGCGCATGCAGTTTTTCACGTCCCGGGGGGTAAAACATGCCGCGGTATAGATTCTGCCAAATATGTTCAATTCTGAATGGGTCTTCGCCGATCATCATCTGTGCACATTGTTCAATCATATCTTTTGAACCGCCTTCACCAATGCCGATTATTCCCCCGTCCGTTTCAATTTCCACAATACCCCTGGCCTGGTTAAACAAAGGCTTTGTATAACCGGGGGCACTATAATACCTGATTTTGGTGATCTTAAGCTTTGGTGCATTTTTGTTAAAAGCGGCGCCGGCGCTAAGCAGCGGAAATCCGGCCAGTGCTACGGCTGAGCCCCAGGCGGCGGTTTGTAAGAATTTTCTTCGTTCCATTTGGCAGTTCGTTTTAAAATAAAAGCGGTGGTTAAAGGGTTAAGCATTTTTGGTTAAACGATTAAGCAAAAGGGTCAAAAAAAATCTTCCTGCTTAAACCTTAAAGAAATACTACCGTGTTTTTGTTTTGAAAAAGTTATTGGTGTGCGAAAATTGAGCTAATACTTCGTGCAAAATCCGCTGCTTTCTAAAAGTAAAGTAGAACCTAAAGTTCAAATAACAAAAAAAAAGCTTAATAATAAAACAAAGTTTTTGCCTCATGATGAAAATTAAAGGTGGTGTCGAGCTACATTTTGTTGCATCCCCCTTTGTTCAACATGATGAATAAAGAATGAAGAAAATTCTTTACAAACGGCATTAGTAAATGCAGCAACTTTAAAATGGTTAGCTGCTGGTTTATTCCGGCTAAGTCATTATTTCTAAACTTTGGCTTTCGAGGATTCCCTTTCAATAAGTTTGGCATCAAGCAATACTTGCTGTATCGCTTCTTTTGGATTCTCAATTTTTTTCACCAGGATATCTACAGCTGCCTTTCCCAGGTTTTCCATGTCTTGCATCACATAGGTAATAGGGCATGAATATAAATCGAAAACCTCGGCCTGCCCAAAACTTACAATGGCAATATCATTGGGCACCCTGAGGCCGAGGCGGTTAATATATTTGAGGCCATTGACAGCGAGATTGTAGGTAGAGAAGATGATTGCATCTACAGGTTCACTGCCAGATAGCATGCTATCAATCGCTTCGCAAATCTCTGTCTTGGCGTTACTAAACACCACTTCCTGCAGCCATAATTCATTACCGGGTAAATGGTGGGTTTCCAGCGCTTCTTTGTAGCCCCTCATCCGCTCCAGCATGTGAAACATGTTTGATTTATAGGCGATCATTCCAATTCTTTTATATCCCATTTTTACTAAATGGCTTCCGGCGTCGAACGATGCTTTGCAGTTATTTGTTGAAACATAATCGGTATTTATTTCAGGAAAATACCTGTCCAGCAGAACAAACTGAATATTTTGCTCCGTTAAATAATACAGTTGTTTTTCTGAATTTTCTGCGGAAAGTATGATAAAGCCATCCACCCTTCGATTAAGAAGTACATCTATCAAATCCTTTGATTTGGCAGCATCTTCATCGGAACTGCCATAGATTACCGTATAACCGTGGTGTCTTGCCTGGTTTTCAACTACCCTGGCAATATTGGCAAAAAAAGGATTGGAGATATCGGCAATGACCAGACCGATTGTATGACTTTTTCCGCTTCTTAAACTTTTTGCCAAATGATTGGGCTGATAATTCAAATTTTTGGCAATCTGCTGTATTTCTTCGGCCTTTTCTTTTTTCACTCTATTTTCTCTTCCTTTACCACTCAGTACATAGGAAACAAGTGCTGCGGATACACCAGCCTTCAGGGCAATATCTTTTAATGAAACTTTTTTTGGGGACATCCTTGCCGTAAAAATTTAAAAAAGTTCGTAAATCTAAAATATTTAATTAACAGCCACTTTTCTAATTTACTGTGCTGTAATGCTATAGCAATCACACTTCGGCGCCAACCAATAATTATTCTTTATTGATCCGTCTTACACCATAAGTAGCTATTTATTGCAATAGCTTTCATCGGTTTTATGATGTTTAGGATGATGAGACGGATGAAACAACAACACCTGTTAGTATTCCTGAAGTGAATTCTTAAAAAGAAAATTCATCTGGCAAAATCACAGGCTTGTTGCAACTTCAAATTTTAGTTAATTTTAAAAAGGCATATTCATTTAGAGTCCAGCGCTTTTTTTTCAGTTTAAAAAAAAGTACTATAGTGCCCTTCGACAGGCTCAGGGTAAACTCCTTCGGCAGGCTCAGGGGTAACTGCCACGTTGCTGCTATGAAAAACTTTCTTTGAACCGTGGCAACAATGTTTCATAGCATGTAAACGCCTGGTTCAAAAAAAACAAAGCTGCAAATAAACCCATCTTATTACTAAACTTTTACAATATGAATGCGGAGCAAAAACGTTTGAAAGATCCGCTTTGGAAAACATGGGGACCTTATGTTTCTAATCGCCAGTGGGGCACTGTTAGAGAAGACTACAGTAACAATGGCGATGCCTGGAATTATACAACGCATGATATGGCCCGTAGCAAATCCTATCGCTGGGGCGAAGAAGGTATAGGCGGTATTAGCGACGATAAGCAATTGCTTTGTTTCTCGCTGGCTTTATGGAACAAAAAGGATCCTATAATAAAAGAAATTTTTTATGGCCTGAGTAACCAGGAAGGTAACCATGGAGAAGATGTAAAGGAACTGTTTTATTACCTCGACAATACGCCTACACATTCTTACATGAAGATGTTGTATAAGTATCCCCAACAGGCTTTTCCGTATACTAAATTGCTCCAGGAGAATCAACAACGTTCAAGAGAGCAAGCAGAGTTTGAGCTGATAGATACCGGCATTTTTAATGAAGACAAATACTTTGATGTTTTTATAGAATATGCCAAAGCTTCTCCTAACGATATTCTTATAAAAATTGAAGTACATAATCGTGGTAATGAGGCCGCACCCCTGCATATTTTGCCAACAATATGGTTTAGAAATACCTGGCTGGCAGATGCCAATGCCCTTAAACCAACGCTGTATTATTTAGATGAGAACATTATAAAAATGGATCATGATGATACCAAAATGCAGCGCCTCTTTTTTGAGGGAGATGCTACACCTTTGTTCTGTGAGAATGAAACAAATATTGTAAGGCTTAATGACTATAATGGACAACAGGCTTACTACAAAGATGGCATCAATGACTTCCTGGTTAACCAACAGCCAACAACTAACCCCGACCGCTCCGGCACAAAAGCTGCCATCAATTATGATGTAGTCATTTCTGCCGGGTCATCTCATACCATAAGGCTTAGATTGACGGATCATGAAGAGCCAGATTTCAAGGACTTTGATAAGGTTTTTGAAAGCCGGAAAGAGGAAGCCGACATTTTTTACAACGACCTGTATAAGAAGAAATTTACAGAAGATGAAATGCTTGTTTTCAGGCAGGCCCTGGCGGGTTTATTATGGAACAAACAGTTTTACAGTTACGATATTCAAAAGTGGCTGGATGGAGATGCAGGTATGCCGCCCCCGCCGCCAGAACGAAAAAAAGGAAGAAATTATGAGTGGAAGCACCTGCATAGTGCTGATATCATTTCTATGCCCGACAAGTGGGAATATCCCTGGTTTGCAGCATGGGATCTTGCCTTTCATTGCATAAGTATTGCGTTGGTTGATGTAGACCTGGCTAAGCAACAATTGATCCTGCTTACAAAGGAGCGGTTTATACATCCCAATGGTACATTGCCTGCATATGAGTGGACGTTTGATGACGCTAACCCGCCGGTGCATGCATGGGCGGCGTGGGAGGTTTATTGGGTTGATAAAAAACAAAACCATGGTAAAGGTGACCTGCTCTTTCTCGAATCTATGTTCCATAAGTTGCTCATCAATTTTACATGGTGGGTTAACCGGAAAGACATGCAGGGTAATAACATTTTTGAAGGCGGTTTTCTAGGTCTTGATAATATTGGCATTTTCGATCGTAACAGCCAGCTTAGCAATGGAAAATATATTGAGCAGGCTGATGGAACCAGCTGGATGGCCATGTTTGCACTAAACATGCTGCACATATCGTTGGAGCTTTCGCTGGAGAATGAGACCTACGTGGCTATGGCTAATAAGTTTTTTGAACACTTTTTATATATAGCCGGTGCATTGGATTTATTGGGTGATGACAAAGAAGGTTTGTGGGATGAAGAAGACCAGTTTTTTTATGACCAGCTTCATTTAAGCGAAACGGAATCGAAACGTTTAAAGCTGCGAAGCGTTGTATGCCTTATTCCATTTTTTGCTGTGGAAGTATTGGATAAAAAGTTGCTGCAGAAACACCCTGCATTTGCAAAAAGTATGGATTGGTTCTTAAAAAACCGTACAGACCTTGCTTCGCTGGTTTCGTATTGGAACGAGCAGGGAAGTGATGAAAAGCACCTGTTAAGTTTGCTGCGTGGACACCGTATGAAACGGGTGCTTAGCCGCATGTTGGATGCAAACGAATTTTTAAGTGATAATGGTATCAGGGCCTTATCAAAGCATTACCAAAAGGATCCTTATACTTTTGAAATTGATGGTACAAAACTTACAGTTGCCTACACCCCCGGCGAAAGTGACAGTGGAATGTTTGGAGGAAACTCCAATTGGCGTGGCCCGGTATGGATGCCTGTAAACTACATGATCATTTTAAGTCTGCGACGATTTTATCATTATTACAGTGATGACTTTAAAGTAGAATATCCAACCCACTCCGGGGAGTATTGCTCATTGCTGGAGATCAGCAACCATTTGTCTGAAAGGCTTATTAAACTGTTTACAAAAGATGATGCAGGCAGAAGAAAAGTATTTGGTGAAAATGAAAAACTACAAACAGACCCACATTTTAAAGACTATCTTTTATTTAACGAATATTTTCATGGCGATACAGGCAAAGGCCTTGGTGCAGCGCACCAAACCGGGTGGACGGCTTTGGTAGCTAATTTATTAATGAGTTGCAGGTAGAGAAGGAAAATTGTTTGATGGGAATTTGCATACAGCCCGGCTAGAAATTGGGGGTTTTCTCCTTAAACTAACGAAATGGTCCGGCATAAAAAAGACGGAGAGATTAAATAGCAATAAGCAGGTAATATGCGCTATGCCAACTTGCCCCAAACTGTTTTCCAATTGGTAAATTCTGAAGGTCGGATCGAATACCGGGCAATGTTCCCCTCGTGTAAACTCGAACTTGAAAGGGCTTCGTTGGAATCTCTTGAGACATTTGTTATTTTTTCTAATTCGTTTTGTTCGTTTTTCATTTCATTTTTATGAAGTCTTAGTGAAATTAATTTTCTGCCAACGTTAAAATCTTATTCGACAATTTCGGACAGATTTCGATTATTTAAGACATATTTCACTATTTCGGACATTATTTAACTATTTCGGACATATAAAGACTATTTCGGACACTTTCTAACTATATCGGACATACTTGGCCAATTCAGACAACCCGGCTCCCAAAAAAGAAATTCTACCTTTTTGAAACTTTGAGAAGAAGAATGACAATATTTAAAACGTAGAGAAAGATTGCAGGCGATAAAATGTGCTTCAGAATTGAACGAAAAATTAAAAACAGAAACACAATCGCATTTTATGAGACTTTGTAATCAATCCCTTTATTTCTCTTTAAAGCCCTTAGGGGTTACTCCAAACTTTGATTTAAATACCGTGGAGAAATATGCAGGAGAGGAGAAGCCGACTTTATATGCAATCTCACTAATGGACAACTCCTCGTGTTGAAGTAGATATTTGGCCTTTTGGAGCCTCGTACTTAAAATATAATCGTTTACATTAATGTTCATCAACGCCTTAACCTTGCGGTATAATTGAACGCGGGAAATGCCAAGTTGTTTACAAATATCTTCAACGTTTAGTTTATCATTGGAAAGGTTGCTTTCAATAAGCGAAGTGAATTCATTGATAAACTTTCTATCAATCTTTCCGATGGTTTGACTTTTAAGGTTGGTAGACAGTTCGCCCGTAAAGTGTTCTTTTAACCTTGACCGGTTAGTCAATAAGCTTTTTATAGTCTGCTTCAGAAACTGAACATTGAAAGGCTTGGTCATATAAACGTCAGCCATATTCCTCATACCTTCTATCTGCTGTTCGATGGCGGTTTTAGCAGTTAATAAAATAACGGGGATATGAGAGGTTCGAATGTCTGTTTTAAAAATATTGATCAATGCCATACCGTCTTTACCGGGGATGACCACATCGCAGATGATGAGATCGGGAACACAATCAAAAGCCTGCTGCAAGGCTGATTGTCCATTGTCCGCTTCCAGTATTTCATAATCATCGCCAAATCTGGTTGCTAAAAATTGCCTGAGATCCTCATTGTCTTCAATAATAAGAAGGGAATGTTCCTTTTCATACTTAAACATTTCAACTTCATTGCTTTTTGCGAGTTCCGTTTCAAGGTCCGTTATATACACTTTCTCATTTTCATACAAAACCAGAGGGTTGAGCCCGTTTAAGGTCATCTCTTCTTTTTCTAAATGTTTATTGCCGAGGGGTAAATTAATTTCGAAGGTGGTGCCTTTCCATTTTTCGGAGGTAACATTTATGGTGCCTTTATGCAGTCGGATGAGTTCCTTTGATAAAGCAAGGCCCAATCCCGTTCCTTTGTAATTTTCATACTCGCCCTGGTAAAAAATTTCGAAGGCATGGTTTAAAGCATCGGTGGCCATGCCTACACCGTTGTCTTCAACCTTTATCATTACATCTTTATTGTTGCCGCATTTTGCCAGGTAAACATGCACGTAACCACCATCCTTAGTAAACTTAAAAGAGTTGGAAAGTAAATTAAAGATCACCTTATCTAAAATATTTATGTCAAACCAAACATTTAGTTGCCGTTCATTGGTAATGATGCGCAGGTCAATGTTTCTTTTATGTGCTATGGTTTTATAAGAATGAACAATATCTGTTACAAACGTAACCAAATCGTTTTCAGATGCCCTGATC
>JBBQVY010000200.1:0-9196 GCA_038211085.1 Chitinophagales bacterium
AAGTGGTTTTCAATAATGCCCATCTCCGTCAAAAATGCCTTTACACCAGCAGGATTATTTTCAGCAAACAACAGATCTATACCCTCAAGCAATTTATAGTGCAAACCCCTGGCACCAGCATAATCGTTTGCCAGACACAGGCGTACCATCTCTGAAAAATCTTTTGGAAAACAGTTGGCAGCTACGCTAATAACACCATCCATTCCTGCAGCAATTAAAGGCAAGGTTACATGGTCATCGCCACTGCAAACCATAAACTCGCTGGGCCTCCCATGTAAAATATGCATAGACTGTATCATGTATCCACTTGCTTCCTTTATACCACCAATATTATCAACTTCATGAGCCAAACGTAGAGTGGTTTTAGCAGTAATGTTGCAACCGGTACGGCCCGGAACGTTATATAAAATAACCGGTTTGGGACTGCTTTTAGCAATGGCTGAGTAGTGTTGAAATATACCTTCCTGCGAAGGCTTATTGTAGTATGGACAAGTGCTTAAAATAGCTGTTGCCTTATCTAATGGAAAGGCTTCAAGATCTTTTAAAACTTCCTGTGTATTGTTTCCACCCACACCCACAACTATTGGTACCCGATTGTTAACCTTCTCGTACACAAAATCAATAATGTCAAGTTTTTCGCTCTTGTCCAATGTAGGAGTTTCGCCTGTAGTTCCCAATGGTATCAGGTATTCAACTCCACCCCTTATCACAAATTCAAGCAGTGCTTCAAATGCATTAAAATCGATGGCTCCGCCTTGTGAAAAAGGAGTAACAAGTGCCACACCAGTACCCCTTAAAGTATCTTTTAAAGACATGTATTTTTAAATTAAAAAATGTAAGAGTTTAATATTATTCAGGCAATTCTTCCCAGAAACCCATCTTGCCAAATTTCTCGATACGCTGGTTGATGCGATCCTGTTGATTAACCTGTTTCAGCTCTTTTACAACAGGTAACAGATGCGATTTTAAAATCGTGGCTGCTTCGTTATAATCCCAATGTGCACCACCTAATGGTTCGGGTATAATACCATCTACCAAACCAAATTTATACATGTTGTCACTGGTAAGGCGTAATTGTTCTGCAGCTTTCTCCTTCATATCCCAGCTACGCCACAATATAGAACTACAGTTTTCAGGAGAGATAACGGTATACCATGAATTTTCAAGCATAAACACCTTATCTCCAACGCCTATGCCCAAAGCTCCACCGCTGGCGCCTTCACCTATAATTACACATACAATGGGCACCTTAATACGGATCATTTCATAAATATTTCGGGCAATGGCCTCGCCCTGTCCCCGCTCTTCAGCTTCCATTCCGGGAAAAGCACCTGGTGTATCTATCAATGTAATAATGGGCTTATCAAATTTTTCTGCTAAGCGCATCAGGCGTAGTGCTTTACGATACCCTTCTGGATTAGCCATACCAAAATTTCGCATCTGCCGCATCTTGGTATTACTACCTTTTTGCTGACCGATGATCATTACTGTCTCTCCGTCTAGCTGTGCAAAACCACCAACCATTGCTTTATCATCGCCCATGTTTCTGTCGCCATGCAGCTCAACAAAATCACTGGTCATTTTATCAATATACTTTAAAGTATAAGGCCTGTCGGGGTGGCGACTAAGTTGTACTCTTTGCCAGGGTGTTAAGTGCTCTGTAATTTCCTTGCGTTTGTCAATGATGGAATCACTGAGTTGTTTTAAAGTAGAGGAATAATCAACCTTTTGATTCTTATCTGCCAACTTTTTGGTTTGGTCAATTTGTTCGTATAAATCTCTTATCGGTTGTTCAAAATCAAGAAACTGTCTATTGGGATATTCAGGCATACGTCGATGGTTGAGCAGGTAAAAATAAGTATAGTAAGTTTTTTAAGAAACTTTTGTTTGCAAATTTCATTTCCCCTTATATTTGCACTCCCGAAAACGATATGCGTGATAGGGAAAAGTTCTTAAAAAATGTGCAGTAAAAATTATTTACCATGGTTGATTACACAACAAGTAAATACTATGAATGCAAAAATATAGTTCTTATAATTTTTGGATCGGTAGTTCAGTTGGTTAGAATGCCGCCCTGTCACGGCGGAGGTCGCGGGTTCGAGTCCCGTCCGGTCCGCTTAAAGGGACAATTCGTAAAAAAAACGATTTGTCCCTTTTTTATTTCTTCTGAAATTGGCTTCTCTCCTAAAGTGTTCTAAACAATGGGGTTATTTTTTCGAGTCCGATAGATCTTGATTTCTTGTTATCATAAATAGCCTTTGAAAACCCATGTTAATCCGGCTATTACCCAACCTTAAGTTCTCTTGAAGCCCTCACGACAATGTGGGTTAATATATCATTAATGTATTTTTGAAATGCTTTCATAAAGGTTAGATTTATTCCCCCAGAATGCCCGATCAGCTCCAGTATTTCTTCTATTTACTTCTCAAAATTTGGATAAGATTTTTTAAAGGCTTCTTGCTCACTACAATTAGCACATATGTTTTTCCTCAATTGTGTCAATCTCTTTATTTACTTCAAAAGCTATTTGTAATTTATTACTCCTAAAATCTGACTTAATGGATATTGTATTAAGGTTGCCCCAATTCAAACTGTAACTGTTCTAATGCAAAACTTACAGTAACTGCATTAATGAATGGATACCTTTTAATTCCAAATTTAAAAGAGACATAGAATCACCAGGAGTGAAAAAGCAAGTCCCCTGCATGTGGTGCAAAGAGCTAAAAAGAAGTTTAAGCAGTTTGCTTCATGATCTTAATAAAAAATACCAATGCTGCTCCAGAGTTCCATTGAAGAAGAGTTGCTTGAGGTGGTACGGGTTTTGAAGCTTTTAGCAAAGTCACATAAAAATCAACCTTGCAAAAGACAAATATAACGACCTTGTTTCTCGACATTGGCGGCGTGCTGCTTTCCAACGGATGGGGGCACGTATTCAGGCACCATGCGGCTGAAAAGTTTCATTTGGATATTCCTGAAATGGAACTGCGGCACAAACTGTTGTTTGTTGTTTACGAAGAAGGAAGGATAACATTAGCCGACTATCTTAATCGTGTTGTGTTCTACAAAACGCGTGATTTTACATTCAATGAATTCCGTGATTTCATGTTCTCGTTAACAACGCCTCGTGAAGAAATGATTGCCTTGATAAAAAAATTAAAACAGCAATACAATTTAAAAATAGTTGCTGTAAGTAATGAAGCCAGAGAATTGAATGCATACAGGATACAGACGTTTAAACTGAATGGCTTCATTGACTTTTTTGTTTCCTCCTGTTATGTTCAAGTAAGAAAACCGGATGGCAGAATTTTTAAGCTGGCGCTTGATATGGCGCAGGTCTCTCCGGAAGAGGTAGTATACATTGATGATGTGCAAATGTTCGTGGACGTCGCTTCGGATGTGGGCATCAACAGTATTTGCCATGAAAAGTATTTATCTACCCGCAATGCCCTATCTGCTGTCGGCTTGGGTATAAAATAGTAAAAATTGATGACGGCAAGTGTTTTGGATAAACAACTGAGTAATAAAACAGGTAAAATTAAAAACTATGATAATACAAATTAATACAGACAAAAATGTAAGTGTAGATGAAACGTATGGCAGTCAGATAGAAGCTTTAGTGTCGGAAGAACTAAGCAGGTTTGAGGAGCATATTACACGAGTTGAAGTACACCTGTCCGATGAGAATGGAAATAAAGATGCGCAGGATGACAAAAAGTGCCTGCTTGAAGCAAGGCTGAAAGGAAGACAACCCATCGTGGTATCAGCGTTAGCCAATACGTACGACCAGGCTGTAGATGGTGCGATTCATAAACTAAAGGCTTCGCTGGATACAATTACCGGGCGGCAAAAAAATTATTGAGGACTACCTCTTTTAAAAATTTTATTCGGGCAGTAAGTTACCATACTTATCTTAACCTATTTAATGAATGCAGACCTAATAAGGCTAAGCATGATTATTGCATATACTATAATAAGGGAAGTGACGCCGCAATACTGTCATTCTTTATTGAAAAGTTTAGTAACCATGCTATCCAAAATTAATCTAACCCAGTACTGCTGGATTTAAACTTAACATGCATTATTTATTGGGCAAATAGCTGAATTGAAGCCCTTGACTATTTTAGAAGCGAAAGAAATGATTAGCCCGGGCAACTGAAGAGTTCAAAAGATTTGAAACAAATAAAATAAAAAGTCATGCAAAAATTACTTACCCATACTTACCATATCGGTGTTATGAGTTGGGGTGGATGTGTTTCAACAGTTAAACAAAAATTATCCAGCGTGCCTGGTGTAACATCTGTAACAGTTGACCTGGGAAAGAAGGAAGCAGAAATCACTTTATCTAAAGAGATTGAGACAGATACGCTCCGGCATGCGTTCAATAATACACATTATACCATTTCAGAACTCAGAGCTTAAATAGCTTCATTATTCTTATTTAACAAATTAAATCAATCATTTATTCTCTAAGAATTTAAAAATAAAATCATGCACATGTACGAAGGTTATCATTTCTGGGGAATGCACCTGATTTGGTGGTTCATCTGGATTGTTTTTCTCGTTTCATTATTCGGATGGTACACACCCGTTCGAAAAAAGAAGTAAAATAAGAATGTTCACTTTAATATTTTTTGAAAGCATTTTGTTTTAGGGAAAATATCAAATAACGAAAACTAAAATCAGAAGGAAAATATAGAGAAGGTTTAATCCAGGCATTGATGATGGATAATACTTCTATATCAAATTAAAATAAACAAGTAAAATTAAATATAATGGCAAACAAAACAGTATTAAAAGAAGACAGTACTAAGGAAAGTAAACCAACTGTAAACCAGGTTAACAAAAAAGATATTGCACCTGATGAAGTTCCTGTAAAAAAGCAAAAAACACCAAAGAAGAAATCATCTGCATTGGTTGCCGCTTCTATGGGAGGTAGTGCATTAGATGCTGTAAAAGCTCATTCCTCAAAGGATGTAAGAGGATCCAGCGGCTTAGCAAATACAGGTACTATTATTTCTTATGATTAATTGTGCCTAAGAAGAGCAAACTGTAACTCATAACGAAATGAAGAATAAAGAAAAATATTCTTGATCATCCTTACGAAATGTGTGAAAAAAAAACATCTCCTGGAGAAGATTTCTAAAATCAGGAATCTTCACTGCCGGTACTGCTTGTGCTGCTTTGGTAATTACCAAAGGGTTTTTCTGCATTTAATAATCATGCAGAAGTTTTTAAGTTAAATTCCAAACAGTAGGAGTTCATGCTTCTTTATGGTAAATAGATGTATGATTTTATCGACGTTATAATAAAGAGGCAGGATGATCGGGGGAAACCAGTAGCACCAAAAAATAGTAGAGGTATTATCTCAAAAGGAAGAAAGTTTAAAACCGAAACTTACTAAACTTTTGAAGCATGAAACCTTGCATTAATATATCAGGAATCAGAGTAATGGTAGGGTTTGGTATTAAACTTCCTGTACTTCCCTATCATATAAAGAGCCTTTCAAAGGCCCAGGGTATTTCATCACAGAATTTGTGGCTGCATGTTGGTCTTATAACCGGCATTTACCCCCTTATGCAATTTTTATTTTCACCCTATCTGGGGTCATTATCAGACAAGCTAGGAAGAAGGCCGCTTATTTTATACGGATTAGCGGGCTATTCAATTGCCATGTTTTTATTTTCAATAAGTGGAAGCATTCTGCAGCTGTATATCTTTCGTTTATTAGCTGGAATATTCTCAGCGGTGTTTCTTATCGCATCAAGCGCCTATATAGCAGATAACACTTCGGAAGATAAAAGAGGTGGTGGCATGTCTTTGTTAGGTAGTGTGGCGAGCCTGGGTGTGGTAGCAGGGCCATTAATTGGGAGCCTGTTTTCTAAGGTTGATATTACCATAGGCCAGGTTACATTAGATAAATATTCCTTGCCTTTTTCCCTATCTGCGGTTTTGGTTTTGTTGGTTTGGGGCTTTTTATTTTTTGCGTTAAAAGAATCATACAATAATAATCATGATGAAAGAATAAAAAGAAAGGAAAAAGGAAGGCAATCAATATTCGTAATCTTAAAAGCCATCAAAAAACCATTTATACTCTTGCTTTTTCTTTCTTTTATAAGCCAGTTTTCTTTGTCCATGTTCACAGGAACTTTTGCATTGCATTCGCAACACCTGTTTCAATTTGGCGTAAAACAAATGAGCCTGGTATTTATTGTTTGCGGTTCGGTGATGGGACTGCTGCAGTTGGTGCCTGTAGCCTGGTTTATTAAATGGAAAGGAGAAAGGGCGCTGCTTCCTTATGGGCTTTTGATTTTAGGTATTGGCATGTCCTTGCTAATGCTATCTTCTGAAATTGGATTCATTTTATTTTTTGTTGCTATTGTTGCAGCCGGAATGGCGATTCTAACGCCCTGCCTCGCTTCATTAATTACAAAAGAGTCAGGTAAAAATTACGGTATCGCTTTAGGCATCTATGGTTCTGTAAATAGTTTGGGGCAAATGCTGGGGGTTGTCATAGGTTCGGTGATGATGATTTGGTTTGTTCATTTGCCCTACTTTATTATTTCAATCATATTATTTTTTACAGCTTATGTTGCTGTACCTCAATCTAAATTTAAATTTCTTCAACTCTTAAATATTAAAAAACAAAAAACCTAAACGATATGTCACTAAACTTTTTAACAAACGGACCATTTGTTGTGTCCTGGTATGCAAGTGGGTTGATTTTAGCAATCTGGGTTATTTATGATTTGTTTTATGTAAATACTTCTGTAAATAAATCATTAAAAGCGGGATGGCCTATCATTTTCATATTTTTTTCAGTGGTCGGATTGGTTTTGTACCTATGGACCTGCCGGCCAGGAGGAATGTCATTTGTAAAGTCAGAAGTAAATCAGAAAATTTCTGATAAAAAATATCACCATAGATACGTATCCTCAACATTCAGCAAAGTTACCGGATCGGTCATCCATTGTGTAGCAGGAGATGGTTTGGGAATAATGACCGCCATGGTTATTGGAAGAAATATGGGACTTAGCTTCTGGACTGAATTTGCAGGAGAATATTTAACTGGATTCCTGTTTGGATGGATTTTGTTTCAATACACTGCAATGCGGAGTATGGGAAATTCCCCTTCGCAAGCATTATGGAAGGGAGGAAGAGCTGAGTTTTTTTCTATGATTACATTAATGTCTGGCATGCTTCTTACAGCGAAATTTATACAGCCACTCATTATATCATTACCGCCGTTGCCTGGTACCTATGCCTTTTGGGGAATTGCACTATTAGGCCTTTTTATCGGAACTATAATAACTTATCCTATGAACTGGTGGCTCGTTTCAATAGGATGGAAACACGGGATGCAATAGAGAATAGCTATATTTTAGTCATGAGTTCTTTATTATATAAAAGCAGCATAAAGATTCGTCCAATAAAAAACGCTTGAAAAATTAAAAACGAAATTTCCTAAATAAAAAAAACAAATCATGAATCATCATGAGCATAATAACCAGCACGAAGAAAATTCTGCAATGGATCTTTCCAAAATGGACCAAAGCAAGATGGATCATACCAAAATGAACATGAGCAAAGAGGATCATTCCAAAATGGATCACAGCAAGATGGATCATGGAGCTATCCCGATGGGTATGGCAGGCCATGACCATCATAAAATGATGATACGTGATTTCCGGAAACGTTTCTGGGTATCTACGATTATTACTATACCTATCCTTGTTTTCTCACCAATGATTCAGGGTTTCGTTGGTTATAAATTCTTATTGCCAGGCAATCAATATATTCTTTTAGCACTCTCATCATTTGTTTATTTCTGGGGCGGCTGGCCATTTCTGAAAGGTTTTTGGGGCGAAATAAAAGAAGGATCACCGGGCATGATGACGCTAATTGCTATGGCTATTTCCGTAGCCTATTTTTATAGTGCTGCCACCGTATTCGGTTTACCAGGAGTTGACTTTTTTTGGGAATTGGCTACGCTGATAGTAATAATGTTATTGGGCCATTGGATAGAAATGAAATCGGTTCTTGGCGCTTCCAAAGCGCTGCAGTTACTGGTGAGTATGATGCCTGCCGAAGCACATCGGGTAAAGGCAGACGGACAGGTGGAAGATATAAAGTTAGATGTGCTGGAAAAGAACGATGTAATTATGATCAAACCAGGCGAAAAAGTCCCGGCAGATGGTATCATCATAGAAGGAAGCAGCTATTTAAATGAAGCGATGCTAACCGGAGAATCCAAACCCGTAAAAAAAGAAACAGAAAACAAAGTAATCGGCGGCTCTATTAATGGGAATGGTTCACTCAAAGTAAAAGTAGAACATACCGGGAAAGACAGCTATCTCAATAAAGTGATTACACTTGTAGAAGAAGCGCAGAAGTCAAAATCTAAAATGCAAAACCTGAGTGACAGGGCAGCTAAATGGCTTACTTATATTGCGCTTGCGATTGGTTTTGCAACATTAGCTGTATGGTTGATTTTAGGATTTCCCTTTGTATTTGCGCTGGAGCGTATGGTAACCGTAATGGTCATTGCCTGTCCGCATGCTTTGGGGCTTGCCATTCCTTTGGTTGTTGCTATTTCAACTGCGGTATCGGCTCAAAATGGTTTGTTAATAAGAAACCGTACTGCCTTTGAAGACTCACGAAAAATAACGACGCTTTTATTTGATAAAACAGGAACACTCACTAAAGGTGATTTTGGTGTTACCCGGATTGTATCGCTTGACAAACAATTTTCGGAAGATGAATTGCTACGGCTTTCTGTGGCATTGGAACAAAGTTCAGAACACCCCATCGCAGTTGGCATAGTTCGTAAAGCAAAAGATAAAAAGATCAGTGTTCCCAAACCCGGGAAATTTAATGCAATAACAGGCAAAGGGGTTGAAGCAATTGTTGAAGGCAAACAAATAAAAGTAGTAAGCCCCGGTTATCTGAAAGATAAAAGCATTGCTGTTCCTGAAGATGCTTACAGCAGCGAAGCAGAAACAGTGGTGTTCATTATTATAGATGAAAAACTTGCCGGATATATTGCTCTGGCTGATGAAATAAGACCCGAAAGCGCCGAAGCTATCAAGGTGTTTAAGAAGAATGGTATAAAGGTTTTGATGGCTACAGGAGATAATGATAAAGTTGCAAAAGCGGTAAGCGATCAGTTAGGGCTCGATGGATATTTTGCAGAAGTGCT
>JBBQVY010000201.1:0-9086 GCA_038211085.1 Chitinophagales bacterium
AAGAAATGCATCCGGTAAGTATCCAGAGGCTTATCTGCAGCAGATTTACTCCAATACAATATTTAAAAATGCCTGGGCATCGTTCCGGTATTTTAATGAAAAAGGAATTACACCTTCCATCTGCATCAGTGGCCGCATACCACCGGCACTGGGTAAAAAAGATGATACAAAAAGACTTGCGGATTTTGATGGCTATGCCGAAATGATAGCAACCCTGCTAAAATGGGCAAGAGAAAAAGAGTTATTGAAATTTTCATTATTCTCTCCTTTTAACGAAACAGACCTGGGTTTTCCGGAAGGTGCTAAAGTAGAGCCTGATGATGTTAAGCCTGCATTGGAGGCCATGGTAAAAAAATTAAAAGAATATCATTTAGATGATTTAAAAATGATTGTAATGGATGACTCCGGATTGAACATTGATAAAATTAGCCCGATTTTAAGTGATACATTATTGCAAAGTTTTATAGCCGTTTTTGGAGTGCATTATTACGGACAGTATGGTGCGGAATCTGCGGCTTACTCCGATGAGAAACATAATTTGCTGGGTAATTTTACCAATGCAGTTAAAGGAAGCATTTATAACAATACGCCCTGTTGGATTACAGAGTATGGCGACCTTGACCAGTCTAACGAAATAGAATATGAGTTTGCAACGAGAATTACCAACCGGTTAATACAGGTAATCTACAATGGTTTTTCCGGTGCAGAAGTGTGGGATGCTTTTGATAATTTTCATGAGCATGATACCGTATGGGCGGAGTATGGTTTAATAAAAACTGATACCACAAATATTACCTGGAAGTACACACCCAAAAAAAGATATTATGCTTCTAAACAATTTTATCGTTTTGTACCAAAAGGTTATAAAGCGGTTAGGATTGAAACCCCTGCTGATACAACATTTGATGTGTATAGTGAGTACCACCGCCCATTACGGAACATTCAACTGATTGCTTTTGTTTCGCCTGATAAAAAAGATTTTACCATTACAGGTACCAGCAATGTAGAGCATGATATTTCCCTGGAAGTTTTATTGAAATCTTTTGGTGTTTTGCCCGATGGAAAAAAAATAACTTATTACAGTACTACCGAAACAGATAATTGTAAAAACAACGGCACCATATTAATTAATAACGGAAAGATAAAAGCTGTGATTAAAAAGAAATCAATTTTTACGTTGACTACATTGTAGTAATATTTTGTTTTGAAGAAGTGGTTTTTTCAAATCAATGCACAGGAAAATCTTGAATCTTTTCGCAGTAAAGCTTCTCCATTACCTGCGTTGATTTTGTTTTTTAAAGTACCGATGGTATGTTAGCATGGGGTTGTTTATAATGAAACTATCA
This sequence comes from Chitinophagales bacterium, assembly GCA_038211085.1. Lineage (GTDB taxonomy): Bacteria > Bacteroidota > Bacteroidia > Chitinophagales > Chitinophagaceae > Segetibacter. Next base: position 1,347 of record JBBQVY010000201.1, read on the forward strand.
ACCCTACAATTATAGCTGGCTCGATCCCGCTTATGCAGTTGTTCATTCTTCCATTGTAGATTGTAATGCCGATATTTTGAATGGATTAAAGGGCGGTTTGTGCGAAACAACAGGAGCTGATAATTTAAAAACAGTAGACCTGGTTTGGAAAAGTTATGAGTCGGCAGCAGCGGGAAAAAAAATAACTATATGAAGCTTGGCTTAAAAAGTATTGGTAAATCTTTTGAGGTGGTAAAAGCCTTGCAGGATGTGTCGCTGGAATTTCACGAAGGTGAGGTGCATGCCATCTGTGGTGAAAACGGTGCAGGTAAAAGTACATTAATGAATATTTTAACGGGCAATATTCAACCCGATGCCGGTGATATTTTATTAGACAATCAAAAAGTTATTATTCAAAATAATCAACATGCCCGCAGCCTGGGTATCAACATTGTTTACCAGGAACGCAGGCTTACGGATGGGTTGCGGATCAGTCAGCACCATGTTCTACGGCAGACGAACCAACAATCAGTTGATTTTTATTGACCTTTCCTGGCAATGTTTCCCTGATTCCATTATTACCTGCATTATATTCTTCTCTTACAAAAGCATCTATCCATTACACAGTTGCAAAGGATTTAAAAAAAATGTTTTAAACAAATGTAAACAATTTAAAGGTAAAAGAAGGAGCCTGAATTATTTAAGATACTTGATTTTGGAATAAAAAAAGGGTAGATGAATCAGACAGTTCAGGATAGCTATATTGATGTAATATCCAATTTCACTCAATTACAGCGATTGTTCTGCCATCTCCGAAAGGCATATTTAAAAAGTTTTTAAACAAAAAAATATGCACATGCCAAAATATAATTTAAAAATTTTAAATAATTTTTTGATTGAAGTAACTAAATTGATAACTTTATAGGCGGTAAATTCGTTTACATTTTTTATTGTTTAATGTTGACAAATTAAGATTGCTTTGTTTAATTATATTATACATTTCCTTTTTGCTTAATGAAACGCAACAAACCCAATTAAGTATGAAAAATTTATTCTTTGTGACAATCCTATTGCTAGCCCTTGTCAAGGTAGGACTCGGGCAAGTAAACGTGCCATTAGACCGGGGCAACCAAAGGGGTGCAATCCCATCTACGATGAATTCCTTGAATATAAGTCGGCCTTTTTACACTCAAGGCAGGAGCCCTCCCCTAGTGTTGTCCAAAGGCCAATCTTAATGAAATATTATTTTTCAACTAATTAACCAATGTATAATATGCAAACTATATTAAAAAAATGCTTCGTGGTACTTGCGCTTCTGGCAATCAATCACCTAGGTATGTCGCAGGTGAATGTTACTGTCAATTGGTCTTCTAATCAGGGAAAGGTGTCCACAGGAAAAAGCTTCGCAATTAACTGCAATAGGTACTTTGACCCAGCTGTAACGAATAATTCAACCTACATCTCAAATCTTCAGTTCATGAATCCAAAATTCCTGCGATTTCATGACTGGGCTGTGATGGGCTGGGAAATTGCCGGTGAAAGCGGATGGATGGATGCAAATGAAGAATGGAATGCTGCAAAGGTCGTACAGGCCCTTACGCCTTTCAAAAATAATTTTCCAAATGCCGAGATCCTGATGAATATCCCACTTTGGCCAAGAAAATTCATGGTTGATCAAAGCAACGATCCCAACGGCTACTTTGGTAGATTCAGAAATGCAAAACTCGACCCGGCCAAGTATGATGCCTTTGCGACCTGGTGTGCAAGTTTACTTACCATTTGCAAGAACAACGGTATTAATGTTAAGTATTGGGAACTCCCTAACGAGCAGGAAGAACAATACCCGCCTTCCAATGCTGCGTCACAGGACCAAATCGCAGATATTTTTAAACGTGTATCCCGTAAATTAAAAGAAACCGACCCAACTGTAAAAGTAGGTGGGCTGGCATTTACCAATAGTGATGGAGGCCAACAATTTTTAAGCAGAGTCGGAACTCAATCATTTTTGCTTAATGGCCAAACAACATACTTCTTAGACTTTTATAGTGAGCACCTTTATCCAGCGGGAGGCGGAAGCGGCCTTGGTGACCCTTTCTACGGAGTTACTGATCAGATACTTTATGGCGACACTGAAGCCGTCGTTGGGATCGGACAAGGGATGACGAGCGAGGTTAACACATATGGCGGGGGCCGGAACATTGAGAAATATCTGGATGAATTCGCCATTTCTTATAACGATCAAGACGTTGCTCACTCGGCCTATACTGCGGCTGTGTATTATTCACTTGCCTACTTTAAAGGATTGCTCAATGGGCTTGATGCTATTAATGACTGGAACGATATCAACAACGGGTTTGGATTGCAGGATGAAAACTACGTTCTAAGACCGCGCGCTTATACACTCAACATGCTTACTAACCATTTTATTGGCACTTTAGTAAACACTACCAGCTCTAATACTGGTGTTGTGGTGCATGCCGTAAAGACCGGTACTACCAAGGCCGTGCTGCTTATCAATACAACTGCATCTTCCCAAAATGTGGCCGTCAACTTCAGCGGATGGAGTACTACTCCGAGTTCACTTAACACTAAACGTATGCGCCCGTCAGGAGTTGGTCTTGGAGGCACTTACCAAACCGGCACAATTGGTTACTCCACCGTTACTGGCTCTTATGCGCTGCCTGCGAATTCAGTGACAACACTTTATGTTAACGATGGTGGCAGTAATGTGGCCGTAACAGGCGTGAGCGTATCACCAACCAGTGCAAGTATTGCCGTTGGGGGAACACAACAGCTCACGGCTACGATAGCCCCTGCAAATGCAACCAATAAAACGGTGAGCTGGAGTTCCAGCAACACATCAGTTGCAACAGTTAGCTCAAGTGGAGTTGTAACAGGTGTAGCTGCTGGTTCAGCAACCATCACGGTTACTACTCAAGATGGCAGCAAAACAGCAACATGCGCTGTTACAGTTACTGCCACTACAGTACCGGTTACCGGTGTAACAGTGAGCCCCACAACAGCTTCGGTTAATGTTGGCGCTACAACGGCTTTAACAGCAACTGTTGCTCCTGCTAATGCTACCAATAAAACGTTAAGCTGGAGTTCGAACAACACATCGGTTGCAACCGTTAGCTCAAGTGGCGTTGTAACAGGTGTAGCTGCTGGTTCAGCAACCATCACAGTTACTACTCAGGATGGCAGTAAAACAGCAACTTCAGCTATAACAGTAAGTGCAAGCACGTTGCCTACCCCTGTGGTGAAATTACAATTAAATGAAAATACGGGTACAGCAACCACCAATGCCGGAAGCGGCGGGGGAACATTTAGCCGTACCACACCCACGCCCACATGGAGTACAAACGTACCAGCCGCAGTAGGCGGAACAAGTTCGGTTGACTTTGGCACTACCACGGGCAATTTTGCGGTTGAAAGCGCTGCTACATTAAGCGCTTTACAAAACCTTTCGTCATTTACCATCACCCTTTGGGTCAATTGCAAGAGCAGCACAGTAGGTGCAGGCGGTAACCGCCTTGTATCTTGGATCAATGACGGTGGCAATGGTGCAGATCTGATATATAACACCAACGGTAGCATAGCACTTAGCGTAAACGAATGGCCAGATGCTGTTACAGGTAGTTCAACAGGCAAGGTGACAACCAATGCTTCGGCACCTGCAACAAACTGGGTTTTTGTGGCTGTAACCTATAGTGGAACACAGGTTCAATACTATTTTGGTAACAACACTACCAATGCAGCGCTGGACGTAACGCGTGCCTATAACATGGGCGCTTCGGGCGCAACAATTGGTAAACTAGCCATTGGCCATTTCAACTCATTGACCCGCTCGGCTGCTTTAGACAGGATGTTCCGTGGTTTGATCGACAATGTGCAGATATTCAACACTGCCCTTACGGCTTCACAGATCATAAATGTACAAACCTCAAGTACCAATATAAGTGTAACTGGTGTAACCGTGAGCCCTACAACAGCTTCGGTTAATGTTGGCGCTACAACTGCTTTAACGGCAACTGTAGCACCTGCAAATGCTACCAATAAAACGGTAAACTGGAGTTCTAGCAACACATCGGTTGCCGCAGTTAGCTCAAGTGGCGTTGTAACAGGTGTAGCTGCTGGTTCAGCAACCATCACGGTTACTACTCAGGATGGCAGCAAAACAGCAACATCAGCTATAACAGTAAGTGCAAGCACGTTGCCTACCCCTGTGGTGAAATTACAATTAAATGAAAATACAGGCACAGCAACCATCAATACCGGAAGCGGCGGCGGCACATTTAGCCGTACCACACCCACGCCCACCTGGAGCACAAACGTACCAGCCGCAGTAGGCGGAACAAGCTCGGTTGACTTTGGCACTACCACGGGCAATTTTGCGGTTGAAAGCGCTGCTACATTAAGTGCTTTACAAAACCTTTCGTCATTTACCATTACCCTTTGGGTCAATTGCAAGAGCAGCACAGTAGGTGCAGGCGGTAACCGCCTTGTATCTTGGATCAATGACGGTGGCAATGGTGCCGATCTGGTATATAACACCGACGGTAGCATAGCACTTAGCGTAAACGAATGGCCAGATGCTGTTACAGGTAGTTCGACAGGTAAGGTGACAACCAATGCTTCGGCACCGGCAACAAACTGGGTTTTTGTGGCTGTTACCTATAGTGGAACACAGGTTCAATACTATTTTGGTAACAACACTACCAATGCAGCGCTGGACGTAACCCGTGCCTATAACATGGGCGCATCGGGGGCAACAATTGGTAAACTGGCCATTGGCCATTTCAACTCATTGACCCGCTCGGGCGCTTTGGATAGGATGTTCCGGGGTTTGATCGACGATGTACAGATATTCAACACTGCCCTTACAGCTTCACAGATCATAAATGTACAAACCTCAAGTACCACTTCCGGAGCAAGAGTTGCATCATCAAATTCTTTAGAAAGCAATGATGCGTTCGAAGGCGTTGAAGTTTATCCGAATCCAACCAACGGCGTGGTTAATTTGAAACTTGGTCATCATAAAGGCGTACTGATTGATGTGTATGATGCTGTTGGAAAAGTCTTGTTTCGGAATAAAACAACCTTGCCATCAGTCTCCATCGATCTTACAGGGCATCATGGAATCATGCTCATAAAGTTGAGAAAGAATGGAAGGATCATGATGAAGAAAGTTATCATCGAATAATTATTATCACCGAAGAACTGCAAGGGAGTTTAACCTTGCAGTTCTTATTTTATTACAAATCATGAAGCTATTTTATTATACGCTTATTTTTTTTCTCAACGGCGTTATTGTATCCTAATCCTGTTGTCAAAGGTGAGAAGATGTACCTGGCCTCTCCAATGCCAGCACGTTTCAAAATATTCGATGCAACCGGACGTTTGATTAAGCAAGTAGTGAGATAGAAAATGTTTTGATGATTGCAACATCAGATTTACACGCAGGAATTTATATCGTTTCAGGGGCAACATCGAAGGGTTTATTAACCCACATTGAAGTTAGCCCGAAAAAAAATCGGGCCTGGCGGGGTTTTCTGTCGACAGTATATTTCTTTATGCCCGAACGGAATACGCACATATAACTGAATTTTTTTTTCCTCAGCAGTTTCAGGTTATCCTCGGTTGCTATACCGGCATCTAATACCACCGTTGGCCGGCGATCCGCAGATGAAGTACGCAATGATAATTCGGTAATGATTTTTTCCAGCGTGTTGCTGTCTGCAATATTGCCTTCAAATATTTGGGAATACTTTAAAAACCCTTCGGTATTCACTACTACAGCCAGTACTATCAAACGGGCATCACCGCGTTTTTCTTTGCTTCGGCCGAATTTGGCTATTTCTCTGCTACGCACAGCGCCTGCAAAATAAGTGTTGGTCAGCTCATAAAGAATGATTTTATCATCCACATCGAATAGTTCACTGGTGCGTTTGCTTTGATGTTTTTCCAGTTCATCTTTTAGTGCATACAGGCACTTGCTGGTGTCATAGAGTTTGTCTTTGGTTATCTTTTCTGCACGATAGCCGGTAAGTTCGCAAATCGCTGAATTTTCTTTTATCCATTGGCTGGTACGCGGTTAATTGCAGGATAACTTGCCCGGCTAATGATGTGGGTAAGGGCCAATTGTATCTTTTCGGAAGGCCAGTTTTTGAGTGTTAAAAAGCCGCGGATGCCTAACTGTTCAAACGACTGAATACACAGCCATTCCGACCCCGTTTCCTTTATATTTTATTTTGCTGGTATCTGTGTCAACCCGGTGATAATCTTTACCGGCAGCTATATCAAGGCGCTGTTTCTCCTTAATAAGCGCAAATAATTTTTGTGCCAGCGTTTCAATAAGCTGGTCGGATGGTGGAAACAAACTTTGCTTTCCGGTATAGCTTTGCTTTACTAATTCATTTATGCGGGTAGCAAGTGTTTTCTTCTGATCTGTTTCAGGCAACTCTTCCAGTGGGCCAAGGTGCAGGATGGTTTGATGCCTTACGGTATTATCAATGCGATAGCTTTACACAAGCGGTAGTGCTTTTTTTCTCACCGGTAGTTTTTCTCACCTTGAAAATAACTTTCAGAAACAGGGCCCAAAGCTATTCTTACCACCCACTATACAAAACAAGCCCTACGGGCTCTACAATTCATTTTTCAAAAAACCAGCTATTGATTTTTGAATAGGAAAATATTACCTAAAAAGAAAGCTAATTTAACAGTAAAATGCCAGTATTTTAACATTTGACAGATCTCAGGCTGCAAAAAATAATTATTTATTATGGGGCCAGCATGTATGGAACAATATTGTTGCTAAAAGCAGGCGTAGCCCCACCTATATAAATTAAACCAAACCAACCTCTATCATCCCAGGCTGTGCATGACATTTTTTGAGCAATACAGGTCTGCTTCATCATTTTATAATAGCCTCGTACAATATCTGTATTGCGTTCGGTACCATTGGTTCTGCCCACACCAAATTCGCCATAGTTAACAGGTACATCAATGATTGCAGCATGCCTTGCCACTGTTTGAATAGCATTTGTAACAGTACTGTTACCAGGAAATGCTGCGTTTGCACCGGTTTCGCCACAAAAGGACCAGGGATCGTATGAGTGACCCTGAATAGCCAGGTAAGCATCTGCACCGCCACCAGGGAAATTAGCCTTTGTATTAAAACCTTCGTATATCATACCCTGATTGCCTTGCCCATTTGGTTCAACCATCAATACACGTGTTGTATTATTACCTCCTGTTGCCCGAATGGCATCGTAAGCAACTTTATTAATTTGGCGTGTTAATGCTATAGCTATTGGATCAGTTGGCAATGGATAACCAGTACGGCTCCATTCCCCCATTTTTCCTTCTGGCTCGTTTAACACATCAAACAATAATTGCTTTGGTTCGTCTTTAAAGAAATTGGCAATATTGGTCCATAATGTCTTAAACTTAGTATCAAATGCGGCCGATCCATCGTAATAATTTTTTAGCCAATGTTCATGATGAGTGTTAATCTCTACATACATTTTTTTTGACAAAGCATAATCAACAATTGCTTTCAATTCCAACAACCTTGGGTGGGACGTATTTACATTACCATTTGCATCGGCAATATTACTGCTAAAACCTTCTACCCATGTTACCGGAATTCTCACATGTCTCATGCCTGCATCAAAATACAAATCTATAATTGGTTTTACGCTTGTGAAAGTTGGTGAGTTAGATGTACTACTTTCAAATGTATTTCCTAAATTAAACCCT
>JBBQVY010000202.1:0-9026 GCA_038211085.1 Chitinophagales bacterium
GCCTTTGCTCCTTTTTTTCTTTGCGTGAAATTTTCTAAAGTAAACGACATAATTATAAGTTACCAATACTTACAAAAACTACATCTCCGGGTTGGATGGTTTGATTTAAAGTTTTAGCAGTTACCACAAAATCATCAACTAATATTTGAACATCGTTTGAGCTGCCAAGAAACTCAACCTGCAACACTTTACCTGCAACACCCTTATGATCTGTGCTGATAATGAATTGCTCGGGACGTACATATAAAGTTTGGTTGGAAAGGTGGTTAGTGCCTTCCAATTGAAACGCATGTTGCTGCTGTGGTGAGAGGGCAGTGAACTTTCCAAACAGGCCGCCTACATAAGCATTAGCCGGAGCGAAATATAAATTTTGAGGTGTGTCCTGCTGTATTATTTTTCCGCCCTGCATAACTATAATTTCTTCTGCCCAGGAAAGTATGTCTGTAGGATCGTGGGAGATGAGCAGGCAGGTAATATTTAATTGCTCACCAATATCTTTTATCACCTCTTTTAAAATAGTACGGTGAACCATATCAAGGTTTGAATATGGCTCGTCTAGCAACAATAATTTAGGAGAAGCAATCAATAAACGGGCAGTGGCAATGCGCTGTTTTTCACCGCCAGATAACTGGTCTGTACGCCTTCGAAGTAGATGACTGATACGGCATATTTCAAAAATTTTATCAGCCTGCTGCTGTTCTAGTTTTAACGCCATTTCCAATAGCTCGTGAACGCGGTAATTGTTGCGTAATTCAAAATGTTGGGAGAGGTAGCCAATGCAGGGATGACCGGGTAACAATTGTTCTTCGGGCCCAATAATTCTTCTGCCTTCAAAAAGCATTTCACCTGCATTAGGTTGTACCCAGCCACAGATCATTTTTAGCAGGGTACTCTTGCCCGAACCCGTTTCGCCGGCAATAGCCAGCTTTTGTTTGTATTGCTGCGTAAAGCTTACGTCATCTACCACTCTTACACCCTGCAACTCTTTAATCACACCCTTTACCTCTAACATGCTCATAGGATGTAAAGAAAATATATTAAGGCTAAGAAGCTGTCAAAATTTGGTTTTACACTCTGATTTTGAAACTGAAGACGCCATATTTCACAATAGACAAAGTGATTGCGACGCAAGGATGATGCTATGAAAGACTTCTGTTGGTATTATAAAACATCTTTTTTAGACAGCTTTTAAGCAGCAGAAAAAAGGCCAACCGGATGTTGGTTACAAATAACTGCGTGCTATAAAACCAATTTACCCTGGTAATAATCTAAAATCTTCGACCTGAAAACAAAGTCGTATTTAGCAATAATCAGGTTAGTCTTTGCCCTGTCAGTATTGTTCTTTGCAATCAGATAATCAACCTGGGTAATGGCCCCGGCCTGAAAGCGAACCTCGGCTATTCTAAAGCTTTCCGAAAAATCTGCCACTTGTTTTACAAGTGTATTGTAACGATCTGTTGCCGCATTTAAATTAAAGCTCGCCTGCTCCACTGTTTGGCTAACCTGTGTCCTGGTTGTTTGCTCAACAAAGGCTGCATATTTTTCATCGGCCCTGGCCTGGGCTACACGGTTTTTTGCACGAAAGCCGTTTAATAATGGTATGCTTATGTTGAGGAAGATAGAAGTACCATAGTTGTTTTTAAACTGGTTAAAGTAACCAATGGATTGTTGGGTGGTAATCCTGCGCTGGGTTATTACGGGCACTTTTCCACCGTTAATATTTACAAAGTCTCCACTGGGTGCATCAACCATATTTACCAGGGTTTCTGTACGGGCTGCATTGCTGAAATTGGTATTCAGTCCCGTTGAAAAGGATATGAGTGGAAAGTAATTGCCTTTGGCTACACGTATGCCTTTTTCAGCCGCTTGTCTTCGCAGCGCTACACCCTTTATAATTGGTAATTGTTGTAATGCAGTTTGTATAACTTCAGCAGCGTCTGTTATGTTTGTTGTGGACAGTTCGTTAAGGGCAACCGGTTCTACACTTAATACCCGGGCATAGGGAATATTCATTAACTGGGCTAAAGTAAGGCGTGACTGGTTCAGGGAATTTTGGGCATTCACCACTGCCAGTTGATCATTGGCGTACTGGCCTTTTAAATCGTAGAGTAAGGCAGGCACTATAGCACCAGCTTTATTTAAAATGTCAAGCCTGTCTACTTGTTTGCCGGTAACTATTAACTGGTTATTTGCCTGCTCCAATAAATCGGTATTGTTTATTATTTGCAGGTAAGCAAGAATTACATTAAGGGTGATGGTTTCTTTTGATTGCTGTACATCGGCAGTGGCTGCCTGGTTTAACAACCGGTTTTGCTGGATGGAATTTTGAAGCATTCCGCCATTAAAAACCGTGATACTGCTGTTGATACCTGCATTGGCATAATTGACCTGCTGGTTGATATAACTGTTGGTAAAGGGATCAATATTTCGACCCTGGTTTATGCCGTGACCCAGGTTGCCAAACAGGTCTGGCAGTAGGTTATCCTTAGCCTGTTTAAGATTGATGGATGCTGTTTGCGATTGATAGATGGCCTGGTTTACCTGCAGGTTATTTTTAACTGCAGTCTCTACGCACTGTTGCAATGTTAGGGTTTGTGCATACCCGCTGGACATGCCCACCATAGCTGCCAGTAAAAGTCCTGTTATTAATAATCTTTTCATTGTACCTGTTCTTTTTTATGCCTGGTTTATTTGTCTATGCGGCCGTCCAATAAATTAATGATACGGTTGCCATACGCTGCATTTTTTTCTGAATGGGTAACCTGTATAATGGTTACACCTTCCTTGTTTAATTGGGTGAATAAATCCATAATCTCTTCTCCCTGCCTGCTGTTTAAATTACCTGTTGGTTCATCGGCCAACAACAATTTAGGTTTGCCAATAACAGCTCTGGCTATACCAACCACCTGTTGCTGACCACCCGATAACTGGGAGGGGAAAAGGTCTTTTTTACCAACAATATTAAAGCGGTCGAGTATGTCGGCTACCATAGCTTTTCTTTCAGAAGATTTTACGTCCTGGTATAAAAGCGGTGTTTCAATATTTTCGTAAACGGTTAGTTCGTCAATAAGATGATACGCCTGGAAGACAAAACCTATTTCTGTTTTATACAATGCAGACCTTTGTTTGTCCTTCATTGCAAAAACATTTTCTCCATTGAACAAATAGGTCCCTTCATTGGGCGTGTCAATCATACCAATAATGTGCAGCAGGGTTGACTTACCCGAACCCGACGGCCCCATGATAGATACAAACTCCCCGGCTTCTATTTGCAGGTTGATATCTTTTAAAATAAAATTTGGCCGACCACCCTGGGTAATCCATTTAGAGAGATGTGTTATTTGAAGCATGAGATTTTAAATTAAAAATTAAAAAGTGGGATGAAGAGAAGGTCATTGGGGCATTGGGGCATTAGGTCAGTTGTGAGTGGTGAGTTGTGAGGGACGAAGAAAAAAGTACATGGATTTCTTGATTTTTGATTTTGATGTTTTACTTCTCATTTTCTACTTTTTAAATTTTATTTTTCAATAATGACTAATGACTAATGACCTAATGACCTAATGACCCAATGACCTAATGACCAATGACCTAATGCCCCAATGCCCTAATGACCACTGACCACTGACCAAATGACCTACTCCGTCCGTAGACTCTTTACCGGGCTGGCTAAGGCGGCTTTTACAGCCTGTATGCTTACGGTAAGTAAGGCTATTAGCATGGCCATGATAGCTGCTATGGCAAACAACCACCAATCGATACTAATACGGTACGCAAAATTTTGAAGCCATTTATGCATGATGAAATAACCCAGGGGCACGGCTATGATTGTTCCGAAGATGACGGGCTTTAGCAAATCTTTTGATAACAGTAAGACGATGTTTTTTACGGAAGAACCCAGCACTTTTCTTACACCGATTTCTTTGGTTCGTTTAATAGCGGTGTACGAGGCAAGGCCAAACAAGCCGAGGCACGCAATGCAAATGGCTACTATGGAAAAGATACTCAGCAGCGACTCTTGTTTTATTTCGGATTTATACAATTGATTGAACTTATCATCTAAAAAATTATATTCAAAAGGATAATCAGAAGCGGCGTTGTTGTAAATGGTTTTTATGCGGGCTATGGCAGAGCCAAACTGTGCAGTTTTCAATTTAATCAATGCTAACCGGCGATCATCTTTATTGGTTGATATAACCAATGGGCCTATTACCTGTTTAAGCGAAGTAAAATGATAGTCTTCTACCACCCCTACAATTGTTCTGCGCAAACTATCGCGGGCAAGATTTTTAATCCATTTACCAATGGACTGCTCAGGTGTTAAGCCAAGTAGGTTAGCAGCCGAGCGATTAATGAGGACGGCATCGGTTGAATCAGTACCATATGCTGCAGAAAAATCCCTGCCGGCAATAATCTTTAAACCAACTGTTTTTACATATTCAAAATCGGCAAACTCGGTGTTGAACATTGGTTTCTCATTGGGCTTTCCTTCAACTTCAAAAGTATACATGTCATGAAACCCACCAGGTTCACCCGTCATTAACGACACATTTGCTACAGCGGGATCGGCCATCAACTCCTTTTTAAATTCAAACTTTTTATTCCATATATCGCCATTGTCTAATCTTACAATCATCGACTGCTCTTTATTAAAACCCAAATCGGCATTACGCACATAATGCATTTGCTTTATCACAATTACCACACTTATGATAAGCAGCACCGATATGCCAAATTGAATTACAACCAGCGCCTGCCTGAAATAAACCCCTTTGATCCCTACTTTTAATTTTCCTTTTAATGATTCAATGGGTGAGAAGGAGGAGAGCAGCAGCGCCGGATAGCTGCCGGCAAATACGCCAACGATGATAACTACGCTGCCTATAAAAGCATATAGCCAACCGTTGCTCCATGGAGAAGGAAGTTCGTAGCCTAAAAAAGTATTGTAAGCCGGAAGCAGCAGCGCCATAAAACCTATTGCCAGCAGTGCCGCCACGGTTGCATACAACACAGATTCAAAAATAAATTGCCAGGCTAATTGCTTTCGGCGGGCACCCAATACTTTTCTCAGCCCAACCTCTTTTGCCCGGTCGGTAGCCCGTGCAGTAGCAAGGTTCATAAAGTTAATGCAGGCGATAATGAGTATAAGTATGGCAATACTCATAAAAATATAGATCATTTTTTTGTTGCCATGCTTCACATTATCAAAGGGGGTTTCACCTTCAAAATATATATCGTTTAAGGCATGCAGGGTTAGGCCCATGCTAAAGCCGTTTTTGCGATAAAATTCCCCCAGGTACTTATATATAAACGCTGGAAATGTTTTAATGATTTGTGCAGGCTGAACAGCATTGTTGAGTTGTACGTAAGTGAACAACCCATTGTTGGGCCATTGCGTGAACCATTCGGCATTGCGCCAGTTTGAGAGGGGCACCACCATATCAAAATCGAGATGTGAGTTTACAGGAACATCTGCTGCTATGCCGGTAACCGTTAAAAGCATTTTCTTATTAAAGGCTACCACTTTACCAATTGGATCTTCGTTGCCAAAATACTTTTTTGCCGTAGAAGCAGTCATAACAATACTACCGGGGTTATTAAGTACGCTGGCAGGGCTGCCTTTTAATAAACGAAAGCTGAAGATTTCAAAAAAATTACTGTCTGCCAGGTATACTTTTTTTTCGTTGAAAGAAATTTTTTTATAAGTAACCAGGTCATTGTCGGCCATTACCCTTACGGCCTTTTCGATGGCGTTAGGATAGTCATTCATTAACGCAGTAGCATAAGGAGGGGAGAGGTAGGGGATGTTCTCATTTAAATCAGTGTTATGACTGACACGCATTACACGATAAATATTTTTACCATTTTTATGAAATGAATCATAACTAAACTCATTGATGATAAAAAGAAAAATCAGCAGGCAGCATGTAATACCAACTGTTAGTCCCAATATGTTTATCAGCGAAAACATTTTATGTTTCCTGAAATTTTTTACGGCGAGTAACAAATAATTTTTAAGCATATTCTGGTATTTGGTCAAATCGTTTTATAAATGTGTTGTCTCCTGCCTGTTAACTAATGACTATTGACTAACTTCTCCCTACTCACTCCTCAGGCTTTTAACCGGGTTGGCCAACGCTGCTTTTATTGCCTGCGAGCCTACCGTAATCAAGGCAATGAATAACGCACCTAAGCCGGCCATTGCAAACATCCACCATTCAATGTTTATTCGATAAGCAAAATCCTGCAACCACCTATGCATGGACCACCAGGCAAGGGGGGCGGCAAAAACAAAGGCAATTGCAACCAGCTTTAAAAAGTCTTTACTCAGCATTTGCACAATACCTCTCACACTTGCACCTAATACTCTTCGTACACCAATTTCTTTGGTGCGTTGTTCTGCCAGGTAGGTAACTAATCCAAACAAACCAAGACAGGCTATAAAAATGGTAAGTATAGAAAACGTAATAGAAATTTCACCAACACGTTGTTCTGCCCTATACATATTATCGAAAGCATCATCCATAAACCGGTAACTGAAGGGCATGCCCGGCGCCAGTTTTTTCCATGTTGTTTCTGCCTGTTTTATAAGACTCTGAACATTTGTAGCCTTTACTTTAAAGGAAGCAAGACCGGCTTGATTGCCTAGCCGCATACCCAACGGATAAATATTTTGCCTCAGCGATTCGTAATGGAAATCTTTTACAACTCCGATTATTGTATAACTGATAAGATCATTTGATGTGGCAGTTTGAAAATTGGTATATATTTTTTTACCAACAGGATTTGTATATCCAAGCACTTTGGAAGCAGCTTCATTTATGATGATCCCGCTTGAATCAGTACCGAAAGATTTGGAAAAATTTCTTCCGTTGATGATATTCATCCCCATCGTTTTTATATAATCATAATCAACTACCCATGTTTGCATAGAAAGTGCATTGCCGGGATCCATTATAGCGTCCTTTGAATAGCTGTTATCGCTGCGGGATGATGCAACAGGCAGATAGGAACTCAGTGTTCCGCTGCTTACACCGGGCATAGCAAGTAGTTCGTTTTTAAATGCCTCCCTGTTAGTGCCAAGTGTACCTGCGCCGTTAATAATAAGCACCTGGTCTTTACTAAAACCGAGATTGGACGTTTGAATATAGTTAAGCTGCTTATAAATAACTACCGTTGCTATGATTAGAATTATTGACATAGCAAATTGAAAAACTACCAAACTGCTACGTAAAATATTTTTTTTGAACCCTGTATTTATCTTTCCTTTTAATACAGATACCGGTTTAAAATTTGAAAGATAAAATGCCGGGTAGCTTCCTGCAATAATTCCTACTATAAAAGGCAATGCTATAAGGAAAGGCAATATCTGTAAGCTAAAAATATTGTTTAATGAAAGTGACTTTGCTGCAATATTATTAAATAGTGGCAGGGTGCTATAAGCAATGGCAACAGCAAGAATAAGGGAAATAATTGCCATTAATGTTGACTCAGTAAGAAATTGAAGGACCAGGTTTTTCCGCTCCGTTCCCAGCACTTTACGAATGCCTACTTCTTTAGCCCGGTTGGCGCTGCGTGCAGTAGAAAGGTTCATAAAGTTGATGCATGCTATTAACAAAATGAATAAAGCAGCAGCGCCGAATATGTACACATACTGTATATTTCCGTTAACGCCCAATTCAGGAAAGCGATCGCTACGTAAATGAATATCAGTAAGCGGCATCAGGTGATACTCTAATTTATTTCCTGCTTTATAAAATTCATCCATGCTCTTTATCTGCATAAACTGTTGTGCCTGGGGGAAAATATATTTTTGAATTACCTGTGTAAAATTCTTTTCAAAAGCCTTATAATCTGTGCCCTTTTTTAAAAGTATATATGTTTGAAAATTCATGCTGAGGTAATTACCGAACTGGTAATCCACGTTATCCATAGACAGGAGAAAATCAAAGTTGAAATGTGAGTTATGCGGAATATCTTTTATTACAGCAGTTACTTTATATGGAGTCTTGTCTATCTCTATTGCTTTTCCCAAAACTTCAGTTGAACCAAAATATTTTTTTGCAGCACTTGCAGATATTACAACTGTATTGGGCTCATTGAGCGCTGTTTTTGTATTGCCTGCAACAGCAGGTAATGTAAATACATTAAATAATGTAGAATCTGCATAGGCTATATGTTCCTCTTCAATAAATTCATTGCCTTTTTTTACAAGCTTCGATCCTTCTGATGCATATATTCTTGCATATTCCTCTACCTGCGGGTAATCTTTTTTAAGCGTTGCTCCCATAGGATCTGAAGCTACAGCAAGCCTTAATTCGTTGCCTCCGAATTTCACATCTGCATCAACGCGGTATATACGGTCTGCATTTTCATTATAACGGTCATAGCTTAATTCATCAACAACATATAACGTTATCAATAAGCACACTGCAATTCCTACAGCGAGACCTGTAATATTAATAACAGAAAAAGCTTTATTCTTAACAAGATTTCTCCACGCAATTTTTAAATAATTCTTTATCATAACCTTCATTTTTATATGTTGTAAAACAATAAAATTCCCTTGTCACGTAATTCTCGCTATTCACTTCTTAAACTCTTAACCGGGTTTGCTACCGCTGCTTTTATAGCCTGAAAACTTACAGTTATAATTGCTATGATGCCGGCAATTGCTCCTGCAAGCACAAACATCCACCATTCAAGCGTAATGCGATAAGCGAAGTCCTGCAGCCATTTGGTCATTGCAAGCCACGAAACAGGAACGGCTACTAACATGGCGATCAATACCACTTTTAGCAAGCTGCCTGTCAATAAGGAAACCAGGCTGCCGACAGTTGCACCCAGTGTTTTGCGTATGCCAATCTCTTTTACCCGCTGCTCAACCGTAAACGTAATAAGGCCAAACAATCCCAAACAGGCGATGCTTATTGTGAGAATTGAAAAGGCGAGCAATACTTCGCCTTGCCTTTCTTGTGTGTGATATTGTGTGGCAAAATTTTTATCGAGAAAGTTATAAGCGAATGTAG
>JBBQVY010000203.1:0-8919 GCA_038211085.1 Chitinophagales bacterium
TGGGTTTAGACATATCAGAATAGGTATTTACTTTACCAACAATTCCGCCAGCATACTGGCCTGCATTGTTTGTTCCGAAGAATAAGCTCAGACGTGGATCATTTAATGCAGCAAGCGTATCTAATAAGTCCCTGGCAGCTACATAGTCTGCTCTTCCTCCCAACACAATATCAGTATAAAGTGGGTTGGTATTTGGACTGGCAGTCAGGTATTTGAAGGCAGCGTTGTCCGAAGTAGAAGTCATTGCCCCTGCATCCGATGCCTCAACAGCAGCTTTAGCAGCAGTATTATCAGCATCGGCCAAAATCATTCCCATTTTCATACGAAGTGAATTTGCAAATTTTATGAATTTTCCCACATCACCCTTGTATAATGGATCCTCCGAGCTTGAAAAACTACCGTTTGCTGCCGTCATTTTACCAATATCTGCAGTTGTTCTGGCAATCAAATCAGTGTAGACGGTTTTGGCATCGTCATACTTAGGAAATAAAATGGTAGGATCCAGTGATTCACTGTAAGGGATATCACCAAAAGTATTAACCAGCACATGAAATGTAAACACCTGCATTAAATCTATTATAGCAAGTTTATTTGCTTTTACAGCAGGTTGCAATGTTGCATCGGCAGTTACAATACGGCCCGCTTCCTTGAGGTCATTTAAAACATCACGATACAGTATTGTCCACCATGTTTGGGGAATGTTACGGTTTGAAAAATCAAACTGTGCTTCGTCCTGGTAAACGGCCATAGCCCAGTGTTTAACCGTAAACCTGAACACATTTGTGTTAACACTTCCCGAACCATAAGCATCGGAAAGATTTTTTACCGCATTGGCAAACAAAGGCCCTGCCGGTACATTTGCAGGCTTTTTGGTCTCCTGGTTAAAACGCGATATATCCTTGGTACATGCACCAAGCATTATCACAGGGAGAATTACGATCAGTATTTTTTTCATAATGAGTTTTATTAAAATTTCACATTAAGGTTAAAGCCAAGTGTTCTGGTTGTTGGATAAGCTCCGCTTTGAACGCCCTGGATGTTACCACCTGACAAGTTCTCTTCAGGATCGGAATATGGCAGATTTTTATGGATGATCCACAGGTTACGGCCAATTAATGATACCTGTATACCCTTTATGGCGTTAACCCTACTGAACACTGACGATGGAAGGTCGTACGATAAATTCATCTCCCGCAGCTTAACATAGCTTGCATCGTACGAGTAGTATGCAGCAGGCAGGTTTGGCGAGTTGGCATCCACGACAACACGTTTTGTGTTTGGTTTCCCATCGGCCGTTACACCTTCAAAAATAACTCCGCCACCATCAGCAAGGGTGGCTCTTTTCGGTTTACCAAGGTCGTTTAAACCCGAATAAACCTGGTTATCAGCATATACGCCGGTATAAGCACCATAGTACATATCAAGCGACCAAACGTTACCGCCATGACGTGTATCCACCAAAAATCCTAATGATAAATTTTTGTATTTAAATGTGTTGTAGATACCGCCATACCAATCAGGATTCACATTTCCTATAACATTTGTAGTGGTGGTAGTTGCTTTATAATATCCATTTGATCCAATTAATTTAGGACTGCTGCCATCCCATGTAACAGCATTACCCGCGCCATCCACCATGGTATATGTTTTACCTTGTATAGTGCCGTAAGGCTGGCCCAAAGTTGCATTTATACTAATACCACCCTGGAACGAACCGAGTAACAAATTTTTACTGTCGTTATATAACTCCAATACTTTGTTACGGTTGCGGGTCCAGTTTACATTAATATTCCATGTAAATTTTGGCGATTTTACCGGTGTGCCGTAAGCAGATAATTCAACGCCTTGATTAAGGATATTACCTGCATTTACAAATTTGCTCGAATACCCTGTGGCAGTAGAGGTGGCAACAGGAATGATTTGGTTAACTGTGTTGGTATGATAATAAGTGGCTTCAAATCCTACACGGTTTCTCAGGAAGGACATTTCCAAACCAATTTCCTTACTTTTTGTTTGCTCAGGTTTTAAAGCATCATTGTTTTTGGTACCTGGTAACGAGAATAAGATGGTACCTCCAAAAGGATTTGGCTGATCATACACATCTCTTAAACTTCCAAACGGAGCGTCGTTACCAACAGTTGCATAGTTTAACCTTACTTTACCCGAAGTTATCCAGGCAACATCTTTTAACTGATGAGAGAATAACCAGCTTCCTGAAATACCATAATAGTTGTAGGCATTGTGATCAACTGGCAGTGTAGATGAACGGTCACGGCGAAATGTTCCATCCAGGATTATAAAATCCTTGTAACCTAATGTTACTCCTGCAAAATAACCGTCAACAGCCTTTGGATTGTATTCTTCAAGCGATGCCGGAACTGTTCCCTTTGAGTTGGCGATTGAATACAGATCGGGTACAATTAAACCGCCTGAAGTAGTTGCATAACTTGAGCGCAATGTAGTTCGGCGAAGGTTGGTTCCCAAAACACCCTTTAAGTTCAAATTTTGTATAAGATCCTTATTAACCGTTCCCATCAGGTCATAATTGGTTTCATTATAATTTCTGTCGAAACGTGAATAGAAAGGAACGCCCTGGCTTCCAACTGCTATGCGCTCTTCCTGCAGATCGGAGTAATTATCAACAGTTACACGTCCCAGAATACTCAGCCAATTAGTTGCATCGTAGTTTAACGATACATTTCCAAAAACTCTTGAGCGTTCATCCTGTTCAAAATTCTTATATACAGTCCAATAATAATTGTCGGTATAAATTGGAATAAGGCCTGAGGCAGTTGAAGGATCTTTCCAGTTCCAGGTTATGTTTTGATTATTTCTAAAATAGGCTTCCTTCTGCTCCTGGATATCAACATTGGTTTGGTACCACTGGCGAAAGTTTTGGTTAACATTTCTGCCGCTGTAACCTGTTCCAAAGCGGCCGCGACCATCAATTTTAGAATAGTTGGCAAGAGCGCTTGCGGTAAGCTTTTCGGTAATCTTATAGCTGGATCCAAAGTTTACTATGTTCTTCAGCACTTTACTATTTGGCAAAACACCTCTTTCATCGCTGCGTGTATAGCCTAATTTATAATACCCCTTTTCAGTTGCAGCATCAAGGCTAATATTATTGTTGGTGCTTACTGCGGTTTCATAAAAGGTAGATGGATCGTTTTGTGCAGCTACCCATGGCCGGGCTTTGTGAAAGTAAGGCGATGCAGGATCAAAAGCATCCCAATGGTACACCATAAGATTGGGATCATACTTTTTTCCAAAAGAAGCATCTTCCGATGTTGGAACTACATAGTCCTTAGTGCCATCCCCATTTACATCAAAATATAAAAAACCATCTTTTTGGTAGTCATCAGAATACCCTGCACCATACTCCTTCTGATAAGTGGGGAATGTTGTTTTATCTATTTTTCCTACCAAAACACCTGAGTTAATAGAAACTCCCAAACCTCTTTTGGCTTTTTTGGTAGTTATCATAATAACACCATTCGCGGCCCGTGAACCATATAAGGCAGAGGCAGCAGCACCTTTTAATACGTTAATGTTTTCAATGTCATCTGGGTTAATATCGGCAGCAGCATTACCATAGTCGTAGCCTCCCCTTCCTGTTCTTTGGTTGCCGGAGTTGTTTATTGCATTGTCAACAGGAACTCCATCAACAACAAATAAAGCCTGGTTATTGCCTGTTAATGATTTTACTCCCCTGATAACAATATTTGTGCTTCCTCCAATAGAATTACCCTGAGTAACCTGTAAACCCGAGATTTTTCCAGACAAAGCGCTGGCAGCATTCGCGGTCCTGGTTTTTGTAATCTCGTCGCCACTCAACTGTTGTGCGGCATAGGGCAGGGTATTTTTAGATCTTCTAATTCCAAGAGCAGTCACAACTACTTCATCGAGATTGCTTGAAGTACGGGACAATTTAACTTCCAGGAAGCTTTTGCCCTGGATGTTTTGTTCAATAAGGCCCAAACCTACACCGGTAAAAATGAGGGTTCCCGTGGCAGGCGCCATAATTTTAAAAGTACCATCAGAGGCCGTACTCGTTCCCTTTCCTGTTCCCTTTAAACTTATTGATACAGCAGGTAAACCTACCCCTGCATCATCGGTAACTTTTCCTCTGACCTCCTTATCCTGGCTAAACGATAATTGGGTTATCAAACCCAGGCAACACATTAAAATGAGCCTAAAATGTTTCATAGTCTGTAATTTTTGTTAAGAAAAATGTAAATTCAATATGTATAATTGACATAAAGAATAAGGTAATGCTGCTTCTTACATTCTATAAAACCAAAGTAGGGGTTTAATCTATCAGTTATAAATCAATGTTTTGTTTAAACAAAGCAGCAAATTTTTCAGATAAGGTAAAGTGAAGTGTGAAAGATTTTAACATTCATTAAGAATGTTAGGAAATTTTTAATTTTTAATCATTTTAATATTTTCAACTATTTCTTGTAATAAAAAATGATAACTGACAGGTAAATGGTAATATCTATGTTAAATTGATAACATAATTGAAATAAATAAGATGCAAGTGCCAGGGGATTTGCAATTTTTGCAAAAACACATATTTGAGCATGATATAGTTCACGCAACATCAACTCAAAAAATCTTCCTCTCTATCTATGTAAGAATTTGATTTGCTATCTCCCGAAAAGATGTACACGATAAGCGAAAGAAAAATACAGGCAGTTATATACCAGTAATACCATGCTTCGTGACCTATGTTTTTTAGCCATAGTGCTACATACTCGGCAGTGCCACCAAAAATAGCTACCGTTAATGCATAAGGAAAACCTACTCCCAAAGCCCGTATTTCTGCGGGAAACATTTCGGCCTTAACCACTGCACAAATAGAAGTGTAGCCACTAACTATTATGAGGGCGAAAAGTATCAGCAAAAATGCAGACCATTCGCTTGTGGTCTGGCTGATGGAGGTAAGTATTGGAACCGTAAACAGGGTTCCTAAAACTCCAAAGGCAATAAGCAAGGGCTTGCGCCCAATATGGTCAGATAACAAGCCGAACAGGGGTTGCAAAGCTGCATAAATCAACATGAGGAAAAAAACAATTAGGGCTGCCCTGTCTTTGGTAAGATGTACCGTGTTCACCAAAAACTTTTGCATGTAAGTGGTGTAGGTGTAGAAAGCAAGGGTGCCACCAATTGTAAGACCAACAACTGTAAGTACTGCTGCCGGATGTTTATTGAACAGGTAACGCAATGAACCTTGCTCTTTGTTTGCTTCGGTTGACTTTTGTTTAAACGATTGGGATTCTTGCATGTTACGGCGCATGTAATAAGCCACAATTGCCAGGCAGGCACCTATAAAAAAGGGTATCCTCCAGCCCCACTCCTGCATTTGTTTTTCAGTAAGAAATATTTGTTGTAACAAAACCTGGATACCCAGGGCTATTAACTGTCCTCCTATCAAGGTTACATATTGAAAGCTTGAATAAAAACCGCGATGTTTTGAATGCGCAACTTCACTTAAATAAGTTGCAGAGGAACCGTATTCGCCGCCCACACTCAGCCCCTGCAGTAAACGGGCAATAAGCAATAAAGCCGGGGCTGCCACACCAATTGAATTGTACGAAGGTGTAACTGCAATTAACAAGGAGCCCAACGACATTAAAAGAACTGATACGGTCATGGACCACTTACGACCTTTCGTATCTGCCAGTGAGCCAAAAAGCCACCCGCCTATGGGTCTCATAATAAAGCCTACAGCAAAGATTGCGGCAGTTTGCAAAAGCTGTGCTGTAGAACTTCCCTTTGGAAAAAATACCGGCGCAAAATACAGCGCAAAAGCTGAGTAAGCATACCAGTCGTACCATTCAACCAGGTTACCAATACTTCCTCCTAACAAAGCTTTAATTCTATTGGCTTTGGTTATGGTTGTTTGTTGGTTTGTATGGATAGATGCTTGCATTTTTTGGCTGGTAAATTGGCAATATATAAGATTATAGTGGTTTACTTGTTAACCATGGATACTCATTAATTTTTGAAGCTGCCAGAAGCCACCACTATTGTCAATCTCATAAAACAATTATTACTTAAAAGACGCCTAACTCTTTTTAGTTATTTTCAACCCCTTAAAACGGATACATGAAAAAATACTGGTTACTCTTCTTGGTTCTAATAACAAGCCTTTCTGTTACAGCTCAAATAGCAAACACTCCAGGGTTTATATCTGATAGTTTAAATGCTTATATAGAGCAGGGAATGAAAGACTGGAACATTCCCGGGCTTTCAATTGCTATAGTTAAAGATGGTAAAGTTGTTATGATGAAGGGCTATGGAGTGAGAGATATTGAAACAAAAGCACCGGTGGATGAGAACACTTTATTTATGATAGCCAGTAATAGCAAACTCTTTACCGGCACGGCTTTAAGCCAGTTGGAATACAACAGGAAAATTAACCTGGATGATAAGGTTAGCAAATACATCTCAGGCTATAGCCTATACGATAAAAACACTACTGACCTGGTATCCATCCGCGACCTGCTAAGCCATCGTATTGGTACAAAAACCTTCCAGGGAGATTTTATATTTTGGAATGGAAATATTGGCCGTAACGCAATCATCAACAAAATGAAATTGTTGAAGCCAGTCGGCGTCTTTAGGCAAAGCTTTGGCTATTGTAATAGTTGCTTTTTAACTGCAGGGGAAATAATACCAGTGGTAACCGGTAAGCCGTGGGAAGTGTATGTGTACGATAGCATAGTTATACCGCTGGGACTAAGCAATACCCATATGCTAACTCAAGGCATTACAGAACGAAGTAACGTATCAAAACCTTACACCACATTATATACGGGCAAGCTTACCGAATTGCCCTACGACCAGGTAGATAACCTGGGGCCTGCAGGTAGTATGGTGAGCAACGTAAACGATTTAAGCAAATGGTTATTAATGCAGCTTGACAGCGGCCGCCTGGATGGAAAAAGAATATTACCCTGGGAGGTATTGAGAAAAACAAGGGACATGAACATTGCTATTTCCAGCAGGAAAAGCAATACGCTACCCATACATTATACAGGCTATGGCCTGGGCGTTTTTATGAATGATTATGCAGGTAAACAGGTTTTCTACCATACTGGTGGTGCCTTTGGTTTTGTTACCAATACCTGTTTTGTGCCCGAAGAAAAACTGGGTATTGTGATATTGACCAATAACGACAATCAAAACTTTTTTGAAGCTTTACGATACCAGGTGCTGGATGCTTACTTAAATGTTCCCTATGTAAACAGGAGCAAAAATTCTCTTACAGGTTTTAATAAAGAAATGGTTTCAACTGTCAGCAAAACAGCAACCATGAAAAGCAGGGTTAAGAGCAATCCTCCTCCGCTGGCTTTAAACAATTATGCCGGAATATATAAAAATGAATTGTATGGCAATATTGAAATAATTAAAGACAAGTCAGGGAAATTTTTGAACATAGATTTTAAAGGCCATAACAAATTAAAGGCAACACTTGAGTACATGGATAATAACGAGTGGTTGTTAACTTATAATAACATTGCCTACGGTATATTCCCGGTAAAATTTAAATCTAATGGAGGTGTGCAGTCTATTGAAATAAGAGTAAACGATTTTCTTGATTACGATACTTACACTTTCTTTAAAAATTAAAGCCTGATAAACTGCCCGACGGGATATTAATTTTAACTTGTATGTAAACCTTGCCCTTATGAGAAAAATATTTTTTAGTGCCTGCCTGCTTCTTACCATCTCAACCATTTGCATTTTGCATGATCCTCATGTAGACAATCTTCCAAAGAGCAGCGTTAACAACAGCTACAGTCAAAATCATTACCGTAACCAGGAAAGCAGGCTGCATCCCGCAACACTGTTTCAACAGCAAAGCCTTCAACCTATAGCAAGACAAGTGCAGCCGTTGGAACCACCTCTTGAAGAAAGAAAAAAATTTAGCTGGTGGTGGTGGGTTATAGGTGTAATTGTAGCGTTAGCCGGCGGCATGCTATTATACGTCCTTATCAAAAAGAACCCCAGAAAAGATGCGCAATAAACAAAGACTTTGATTGACCCTGCCTGGTCACAAACATGAGGTTAGTAGCATAGCGGATTTACAAAACTCATTCTTGCACCGCAGGTGTAAAACGTTGGTAGCAATTATAGAAAATTCGGCAATGTCGAAAATTCAGAAGTTCTTGCGCCGTAGGTGCAACAGGTGGTAGCAATTATAGAAAATTCGGTATTATAGAAAATTCAGAAGTTTTTGCTCCGTAGGTGCAACAAGTTGGTAGCAATTATAGAAAATTCAGAAGTTCTTGCGCCATAGGTGCAACAGGTTGGTAGCAATTATAGAAAATTAAGAATTTCTTGCGCCGTAGGTGCAACACGTTGGTAATAGCTATCATAAGAGTCGTAGGATGAAGAATTAGTATCAAACAGCCTTGCGCCATAGGTGCAATAGGTTGGTAGCAATTATAGAAAATTCAGAAGTTCTTGCTCCATAGGTGCAATAGGTTGGTAGCAATTATAGAAAATTCAGAATTTCTTGCTCCGTAGGTGCAACACGTTGGTAGCAATTATAGAAAATTCAGAAATTCTTGCGCCGTAGGTGCAACAGGTAGATTTAACGAATAATAACTCAATCTAAAGTCGTGCCCCGAATAACAGGCTTCCTATCCTTACCATGTTGCTTCCTTCTTCAATGGCCATTGCAAAATCACCACTCATGCCCATAGATAATATAGTCAAGTTACAGTTGGTTGTCTTTTCAGCACTGTGGGAATCAAAAAGAGATTTCATGTACTTCATTTCTGTCCTTACTTTATTCATATCATCGCTAAATGATGCCATCCCCATAAGTCCATCGATCATTATATGAGCGAATGCTCCGGGCTTTTGAACAGCTTGGATCGCCTCTGATAATTCAGTTTCATCAAA
>JBBQVY010000204.1:0-8910 GCA_038211085.1 Chitinophagales bacterium
ACAATTATGGCTTCTGCACTCGGACCCCATACATATTTTTTAGTATGCAGGTTGTAATATTTTTTTAAACCAATGGTATCGTTATTGGCCTTATTCCAAATTTTACTGTCCATAATTGCAAACAACAGGTTGGCATCTTTAAACTCATCTACCTGTTGCTTGTATTCTTTATTATAATCTTCAAGGTGCCCCCTATAATAATTAGCTGCTGATTGATTGATGTAATCATTCATCAGGTCGGCATAACTTTTATTCGCATTCTCTATACTGCTGCCACGGGTAGCTTTCACATAGTTCACCCAATCCTCAACCTTAATTTTTTGTTTGGCAAACGAAAACAATAAGGTTTGATTGTTCATCAACATTATGCTGGCATTTTTACCCTTTATACTACTGTCAGAAAACTTCCATAAATCAGCCGCATTATAAAATGCAGTTTTGTAGCCAACCAGTTTTTTATGTTTTTCAACAATAGCATCTTTAGCATTGGCAAGACGATCGCTCCGCTGAATTTTCTCCTGTATGCCTGCTTTTGCTTCTGCATTGGTTTTATCAGTGGGAGCAGGTATACTTAGTTTCAGTTGCAAAATATGATACCCACCTGCAAGATCAAATGGCGCAGAAATATCACCCACCTTTTTTAAAGAGAAAGCTTCCTTTTCAAATATTGGATCAAACTCACCAATTCCAAATTCGTTTAAAAGGCCACCATTACCGACTGAAGAAATATCATTACTAACGCTACGGGCCAAATCTTCAAAAATTTGTCCAGCCTTTAAAAGTGCATAAACCGAATCAGCTTTCCGTGCTGAGACCTCTTTTTCAGTAACAGAACCATTGGGCGGATAGGCAATTAAAATATGCGCAACTTTTCTACTGCCCATGGGCTTTCTTTCCTCAACATTTTTAAAAATATGATAGCCAAGTTTTGAACGAAATGGGTGTGAGTAGTTGCCTTGTGCTGTAGAATAAGCCACTTTTTCAAACTCGTAAGGAAGTGTAAATACCGTAATAAACCCAAGGTCGCCGCCATTGCTTTTTGTATAGGCATCGGTGCTAAACTGCGTAGCTACAGAGGTAAAATTTTGCCCGGCTATTAATGCACGGTATGCAGCCTGTATGTTTTGATATGCAATAGTGGTATCACCTTTTGAAGGTACTTCAATAAACACCTGGGCCAGGTGAATGTCCTTTTGGCTATGCAGAAAAGCCTCGTCAACAAGGTCGTTTACATTAGCTTCCTGGTTAATGAAATTGTCAGCTATCTGAAGTTTAAAGTTGTTTAACTCTGCTATTTGAGGAGCTTCGTTTTGCAACTTAGCATCATAAGCTGCCTTTACTTTCAGTTTAAAATTTATGTAGAGGTCCAGGTATTCTTTTAAAGCTTGCTTTCTATCTGTATTAATGTTTGGGTTCTTATTAAATGCCTTTTCAAATTCGTTTTTAGAAACTGCATTGGTACCATAAGTAAAAACAGTTTGACCAAAGCCGGTTATAAACAACAACACCGGCAGGCAAGAGAGCACACATTTTTTCATGTAAAAAGGGTAATTAGGGTTATTTGGTTGCAGCAGTTTTTTTCAGCCTCGCTTGTAAAACTTCATCAAACTGCTCAATAGTAAGCATTTTACCAATAATTCTTTTTTGATCGTCTAACAGGTAGAGGGTAGGTGTTTTAAACACATCATACAATTGCCTGAAATTGGCAACCCCGTTTTTAGATTCCTCATCACGTTTATTTTTTGGCTGGTACATGTGTACCCAACCTTCCAGTTTATGTTCTTTTATAAAAATTTTCCAGGCGTCCATGGCGCCCTCATCCACATTCACCCCCACCAGTTTTACACCAAGGCCCTTCCATTTTGCCCGGTAAATTGAATCAATGCGGGGTATGGTTTCCTTACAATGGCCGCAGTTGGGATCGTAAAAACTTACAAATGTAAAAGGCGCCTTTACTTCATACAAGGTTTCTTTATTGCCTGCGGTATCAAGCATATTTAAGTCTGCAGCCGGTTCGTTTAACTGGTTAGCCATTAAACTATATGCCCGGTCAAAAATATATTTGCGTTGTTTTTCATTCAACCACAATGTGTCGCCTTTGCTGTAATATTTGTCAAACAAATGCAGGAAAACTTTCTCCTGCCCCATGTACTCAGGATTAATGTATTTGTCTGTAAACTTGCCTAAAAGGTATTTAAACATTTCAGGACTATTCCTCGATACCAGTAACATGTAATTGACTTCAGGTATAATAGAATCAGCCTCGGGCACTACATAATACTTATAATATTCTTCCAGTTTAGGTTCGAAGAAAGGAGTTCGTACCAGGCTTTCATCGTCTAAAGAAACACCATCCCACCAATGTTCTTTTACATAATGATAGGGATAGGTTGAATCTACTTTGCCATTCGCCAGCATTGGCATGGCGGGAACTTCAGGCCGGCGCATGGTGTTAAAAAAAGTAGCCAACATTGAGTTTGGATGCTCTGTAACTAATTTCTCCCTGTAATCCTGCAGCTCTATATTTCCTTTGTTTAATGCTTCGCGAAGCGAAATAGAATCTTTATTTGAAAGTGCACCGGAGGTTAACTGCCTTTGCATTTGGGTAAGCTGCGGCGCTTTTTGAGAGAGAAATTGAGTATACTGTTGAAATACGGAGTTTTCAATAGATCCTGTTATAGTTACAGTTTCCAAATGACTGGTGTCGGCTTTTAAAGTAAAATGCTGGCCTTTGTCCATTAAAAATTCAAACATCAAAACTTTATTAGGCGACACCATTAAATAAATTCCCCGCGGAAGTTTGGTCTTGCCTTTAAAAACTCCCTGGCTTTGCGCATTTATCCAGGCTGAATCAACCAGGTTTTTATATTTTCCAAAATGGCAACCCAAAAAAACCCAGGTATTCTTTAATGGAGTAAGGGTGACAGGAATATTATAACCTGCATTGGAATTTACAGTTGTTGGTTTGGAAGTGGCAGGTGTGGCCTTTTTTATTGTCTTGCTTTGAGCAAAAGTTGTTACAGTAAAAGAAAAGGCTATGAACAATGTCGCTAAAAGTCTGCGCATAAAGTATAAATCAATTATGGGTAAAAATATCTTAATAAACTTAAACGGATTCTTCGAAAATGTTAATTACAAAAGAAAAACTGTCTTGACTGTCACTATCGCTTTCATGCAGATTTACCGGGCAATCGCTGTATTACATTTTGTTGCCAGGCATCTACGATTTTTAAATACAGTAACGATTGTCCGGGCATTTTATTGAAAAGTAACTTGCTAAGCCGGGGTTAAAATTGTTTTGCTAATTCAATTGAAAGTTGAAGAACGGGGCTCAACCCAATTCATACATGCCCGTTTGTGTTCCGATAAGCCATCCATCTTACTTTTGCGCTTATGAGACGCAAAAAGGTGATTTTGCAAAAAGTATTAATGGAGAATTATGCTGCCGAAGGAAAATCGCTGGCAAAAGTTGATGGCAAAGTAATTTTTGTAGAGAATACAATTCCCGGTGATGTGGTTGATGTATTGTTGCAAAAAAATAAGAAGGACTGGGCGCAGGGTATAGCCCTAACATTTCACGAATACTCCAAACAAAGAGTAACTCCTTTTTGCCAGCACTTTGGCGTTTGCGGTGGTTGTCAATGGCAAATGTTGCCTTACGAAAATCAATTGCAATACAAACAGCAACAGGTAGTAGATAATCTAACACGTATTGGTAAAGTGGAACTGCCTCCAATTCCGGCAATTCTTGGTGCAAAGAAAACTACCCATTACCGAAATAAAATGGAATACACGTTTGCCAACAAACGTTTTTTATTGGCCTCAGAATTATCAAACGAACATATTTCTTCTGAAGAAAATGTGGCCGGTTTTCATGCCCGTGGCTTTTACGATAAGGTGGTTCCAATTATACATTGTCATCTGCAAAACGAACCTACCAATCTTATTCGCCTGGCTATACTTAATTATGGGCTCCAACATAAACTATCGCATTACGACATTAGAAGCCACACTGGTTTTTTAAGAAATGTGCAGGTGCGCCTGGCCGAAACCGGCGAGCTAATGGTAAATGTGGTATTGGGATCCGAAGACAAAATTCAACGCGAAGGTCTTATGAACTTTATTGCGGATACCTTTCCTGAAATCACAACTTTGCTGTACACCATCAACCTAAAATGGAACGATAGCATTAGCGATCTGGAGCCAAAAATCTTTAAAGGCAAAGGATATATTATCGAAAAGCTGGAAGACTACCAATTTAAAATCTCCCCAAAATCTTTTTTTCAAACCAATAGTTTACAGGGAGAGGTATTGTACCAGGTAACCCGTGACTTTGCAGCATTGGATGGCAACCAGGTCGTGTACGATTTGTATTGCGGAACAGGGAGTATTGGAATTTTTGTAAGCAACAAAGCCAAAAAAATTATTGGGGTAGAGTTAATTGCAGAAGCCATTGAGGATGCAAAAGCCAATGCAGCGTTAAATGGTATTGAGCATGCTGAATTTTTTGCAGGCGATGTTACAGATATATGCACCGAAGATTTTTTTGCAATTCACGGTAGGCCCGATGTAATTATTACTGACCCGCCAAGGGCCGGCATGCACGATAAGTTGGTGAAGACCTTACTAAATATTGCTTCACCTGTTATTGTATATGTTAGTTGCAACCCGGCAACACAGGCCCGCGACCTTGCTTTGTTAAATGAAAAATATACAGTTACAAGAATACAACCAGTAGACATGTTTCCGCACACCTTGCATATTGAGAATGTGGTACAATTAAAATTACGCTAACCTTTCTCTAGTTACTTTTGTTATAGAAGCACAGCAATAAATTATGACTGAATTCAGACCAACGCGATTCGAAATTTTACCTCTTATCATCAAGAATCTTTTGATTATTAATGTGTTGGTTTTTTTAGCACAGAAAACTTTTGAGGCAAGTGGTGCCATTAACCTTGATAACCTTTTTGCATTACATCATGTAAAATCGCCTTTGTTTCAACCATGGCAGCTTATCACTCACATGTTTATGCATGGTAGTGTTACGCACATATTGTTCAACATGTTTTCGTTGTGGATGTTTGGATCGATACTGGAGAGTCTTTGGGGACCCAAACGTTTCCTCACCTTTTACTTTATATGTGGTATAGGAGCTGCCTTGTTACAATTGGTATCTCTTTGGATGGATTCAAAAGGTTTGCTTAACGAGTTCCTGCGTTTTAAATCTGCTCCTTCACCCGATGGACTCCTGGCCTTCTTTAACCACTACAAACACCAGGTGAGTGCTGCTTCCATTGAAGCTTTTAATACTTACCTGGGCAACCCTGCAGACAACCTTGCTACCCAACAAGCAGTCAATGCATTAAATAACGAGGTTAATACCATGATCAGCCAGCCAACCGTTGGTGCAAGTGGTGCTATATCCGGTATACTTGCTGCATTTGTCTACCTGTTTCCCAACACGTATCTGTACCTGTACTTTTTTGTACCGGTAAAAGCAAAATGGTTGGGGCTGGGTTATTTTGCTTACGAATTGTATTCAGGTCTCATGAACAACCCTGGTGATAATATTGCCCACTGGGCACACCTTGGAGGAGCAATAGTAGGCTTGATACTTGTTTTTACCTGGAACCGGACAAACAAAAAGAGGTTTTATTAAAATGTGTTGAAACCATTTTGAAAAATATTTTTTATTTTACAGTATGAGTGTGTTAGAACAAAATAGCCGGAGAAAGTTGATGCTGGGACAGGAGGGCAACTCGCTGACCACACTTTTGATCATAAATATTGTAGCCTTTGTTATTCTCAATTTCGTAAAAATTGTATATCTCTTAACCGGCGATACCGAAGCCGTTTTTATACAAGAAGTATTAAACTGGTTTACCCTTCCTGCAAATCCGGCAATTTTAGCAACCCGCCCGTGGACGTTGCTAACCTACATGTTTACCCACTATAGCATTTGGTTGCTTATTAGTAACCTGTTGTGGCTTTGGTGTTTTGGTTACATTTTGCAGGATCTTACCGGTAATAAAAAGCTCATTCCCATTTACCTGTACGGCGGACTGGCAGGCGGCATTTTTTTTATGCTTACCATTAGTGCCTTTCCGGGTTTAAGGGTAAATATTGCTAATGTTGCCCCTATGATGGGTGCTGGTCCGGCAACAATAGCCCTGGCAATTTCCACTGCAGTTATCTCACCCAAATACAAAATTTTTCCCCTCATAAATGGTGGTATTCCTTTGTGGATTCTGTCTGCAATTTTTGTTTTAATTCATTTTACTACCAGCGGTATTTCGCATCCCGGGTTTGCTGCAGCCGATGTGGCGGGTGGGCTAATGGGGTATGTTTTTGTATGGCAAATGAAAAAGGGTAACGATTGGAGCGAATGGATGATTAACCTGGTACATTGGGTAGATGATCTGTTTCACCCAGAAAAGAAACATCGTAAGAGCGTTGAAAAACAGCGGTTGTATTATAAAACTTCGCAACAGCCATTTCAAAAGACACCTCATGTAACACAGCAACGAATTGATGAGTTGCTGGACAAAATTAATCAGAAAGGTTACCACTTTTTGTCTGACGAAGAAAAAGAATTTTTAAAAAAGGCGAGTAAAGAAGAGTTTTAGGAATGAGGAAAACCCTTCGTTTTTTTATTGCAGCTATATCTATAGCAATTGCATTTACTTATTTTATCAGCAGTCTTACTCCTTTTATAAGCCAGGCCACATTTTGGCCACTTTCATTTTTAACCCTTGGGTTTGTATTTACAGCCATTGCTATGGTGGTGAACACTATCTATTGGTTTCTTACAAATAAAAGGATTGGTTTTCTATTATTGATGGTGCTGCTTTTTGGTTACAAAAACCTAAGTGCATTGTATGCTTTTAACTTCTCAGCATTCAATCAAACCAAAGCCAGGGGGGATTTAAGAATACTTGATTGGAATGTGCGCCGTTTTGTTGAAAATGGTAAAATGTATGACCGGCCTTATGCAGTTCGCCGAAAAATGTTTGCTTATATACAACAAATGAATCCTGATGTGATTATGATGCAGGAATTCCTGGAGATTAACAGCAGAGATCAATATTCCAATCTTAAACTTTTCGATTCTCTTGGCTATAAATACTATTACCTGCCCGGCGATGAAATTCAGGTTCATAGCGGAAGAACTTCAATTTTCGGGACCGCCATTGTATCAAAAACACCCATTTCAGACACGCAACGTTACCATTTTCCATCAGCTCCCACCGAAAGCATAATTTTTGGCACCATTAATTTTAATGGAAGAAAAATACGGCTGGCATCCATGCATCTTGCATCTTTAGATATAGGTGCACCTGATAATCACTCCGAATTTTATGGAAGAGTTGATAAGAACTTTTTGCTACGGAAAACAAGACTGGAGAAAATAAAATACAACGACAGCATTCATGCAAGTCAGGCTGAGTTTGTAAGAGAACTTTTAGATAAGAGCACTGAACCAGTTATTTTATCAGGCGATTTTAATTCTGTCCCCGGCAGCTACACTTATCATAAAATAAAAGGTAACCTGCAAGATTGTTTTATTAAAAAAGGTTATGGTTTTGGACGAACCTTCTCCGGCCTTTCTCCAACGTTACGCATAGATTATATTTTGGTAAACAAGAAATTTAAAGTACACCAGTATACGGCACCTGCCATGTATTTGTCCGATCACTTTCCGGTTGTTGCAGATCTTAGCTGGAAATAGGAAGAACACCTGAGCTGAAACATCACTCTAAAAGTTTTCAATTTGTAATTGCCTAACATTGCGGTAAAAGCGAAATGTTTTAAAGATATGAAGAACACAGTTTACAAACTCATAATAACAACTACTGTTCTCATAACTGCCCTCTACCTGGTAAGCTGCTTTAGCGGCATCATAAATCCTGCAACATTTTGGCCTTTAACTTTTTTAGCACTGGGGTTTCCTATACTTGCTTTGCTCATGCTGGTAGATGCTATAGCCTGGCTATTTATAAACAAAAGGATTACGCTTGTTTTACTTATTTTATTTGCCTGTGGTTATAAAAACCTCTCTAATGTATTTTCAGTTCATATAGCCCGTTATAAAGTTGAAAAAACTACAAAGTCGCTAAGAATAATTAGCTGGAACCTCAGGAGCTTTGGCAACAATGCAAAACATGCGGAGCATCCTGATTCCATCAGAAGGAGAATGATCAATTTTTTAAAACAGCAGCACGCGGATGTATTATTGCTGCAGGAGTTTGTAGAATATCATAACGAGGCAACTTACTCTAACACTCAAATGTTGAGGGACAGCCTTGGCTATAAGTACTGTTTTGTATCAAACGATGTAATAAATTATATGTCTTATGGCAGAGTAGAAATTGGTGTTGCCATCTTTTCAAAATACCCGTTTCTGGATACCTTAAAATTGACTTATCCCGGCATGGCCGTGCCTGAAAGTGCTCTTAGCGCAAGTATTCTATTCAACAATAAAAAGCTTAGGCTCATCACAACACACCTTGTTTCTATGAACCTTACTAAAGGTAAAGTTGAGCGACTTGATGAAGCATTTAAAAGATATGACAGTGCATTTATTTATGGCACTTCAAAATTTACCAAATTAAAAGTCTACGACCAGCAACATGTAAAGCAAGCCAAAGAACTAAAAGCATTTGCTAACCAATTCAAGGAGCCTATCATTATTTCCGGCGACTTTAACTCAGTTCCTTCTTCTTATACCTACAACGTAATTAAAGGAAAATTTACAGATGCCTTTTTAAACAAGGGTTTCGGCATTGGACGTACCTACAATTCTATATCGCCAACCCTCCGTATAGATTATATATTAACGCATCCTGATCTTAAAATTTCTCAATACTACTGTCCTCAAATTAACTTATCCGATCATTTTCCCGTCAT
>JBBQVY010000205.1:0-8906 GCA_038211085.1 Chitinophagales bacterium
ATGGGTCATCCGCGGACTAGTTGAATACGAAAGTTGCAGAGTTGAAATTTACAACCGCTATGGTCAATTGCTCTTTCAATCTTTTGGTTATAAACAACCGTGGGATGGAACCTACAAAGGCCAGCCCATGCCCGTTGCTACCTACTACTACATCATTAATTTAAAGCCAGAAGAAGCCCCGTTGAGCGGATCGGTTACGTTGCTTAGGTAGAAATTAATCTGTCTTATACCGTTATTCTTCTTTTTCGAAACCTTGCGCTGCATTTCTGTTTTGTCGCAATAAAAGGTCGTCCCTCTGGGACTTTAATATTTTTTGAAAACATTCATTGCTACCAAAAGGTCGTGCCGATGGGACTTTGACATGATTTTTTTTGATGGCAACTAAAACGTTCTGTCTCCTTTAGGATAACCATTTTGTAGAAAAATATTAAACTAAATTAAGATAGCCCCATCGGGACGACCTTATGGTAGAAGGAATAACCAACCTACAAGTCCCCTCGGGACGACCCTATGGTAGCAGAAATAATAATCATCACAAACGGAATAAGTCCCTTTGGGACGACCCTTTGGTAAAAGAATAATCAAACCCCTCAAGTCCCCTCGGGACGACCTTATGGTAGAAGAAATAATAAACATCACAAACCCCATATGTCCCCTCGGGACGACCCTATGGTAAAAGAAATAATAATCATCACAAAACCTATAAGTCCCCTCGGGACGACCCTTTGGTAAAGAATAATCAAACCCCACAAGTCCCCTAGGAACGACCTTATGGTAAATAAACCTGATAAGGCCTAACCGGTTAAAATTATTCGTAAAATTCAAACACGTATTCATCTTTAAAATCAATCTCGAAATTTCTCAACATTTCAAGATATTCTTCTCTAAATGTTTTTACCCGGTGATGTTCTTCCTGTTTCATAATATAATTAATTACCTCATGGCGTTGTGACCGCGAGTATAAAATGCCCCATATCCCTGCCTACCGGCAGGCAGGCTTCCTGCCATTGAAATTTTCCTGCAACCAGGCTATTGTCGTTGATCCATTTGCTTGAACTGGCTTTTACCATACGCACCAGGTCTGAAATTTTTAAATCGGGAAGTAGTTCAAAAAATATATGCACGAGGTCTTTCCAGCCACCTACAGCCAAGGGTAGGCATTGTCTTTTCTCAAATTACTGACATGTATTTGTGCAGATCGTCATGAAAGTTTTTGGTGAGCAGGTTTTCCCTTCCTTTTACTGCAAATACGCAATGAATATTAATTTGAGAATAGGTGTTGGCCATACGATTGTGTTTTTAGATCAATGAATTAAAAGCAATAAAAGAAATTGTTCCGAAATCAAAAGGTCGTTCCTCCGGGGAGCAATAATTCACAAAGCTATTCATTCTACCAAATGGCAGTCTCTTTGGAACCGTGCTACAGACACATTTATCTTTTACCAAAAGTCCGTTCAGAATTTAATTTTCATTTCCGGAAATAAAAATCC
Organism: Chitinophagales bacterium; assembly: GCA_038211085.1. Lineage (GTDB taxonomy): Bacteria > Bacteroidota > Bacteroidia > Chitinophagales > Chitinophagaceae > Segetibacter. Next base: position 1,491 of record JBBQVY010000205.1, read on the forward strand.
CGGTGGCCAAAACCACCGGGACCGTCAGGTAAATCTTTATATAAATCAACCTGTAATTAAGCCGGTATTTTCCTTGGCTTTTCTCTTTCCCAAAAGCGATGCTGGGCTATGGCCGAAATAAATTGTTTTGCAAGTGCATTGCTGTCATTTCCTATTATTACACCTTCACGCATTACAGTTTCGTCGCTATTGTCTTCGGGTAGCTTTTTAGCAAAGTGAGTTGATTGCAACACCTGCAATGCATTTGAGCTGGCAGCTATTGCCTTGCAATGTTTAAATGCCTGTTCTAAAAAATGAATGGCATCGGGTTCGGCTTCAATAGTTGCAACACTGTTTGTTCCGCCGGGTACGTATACTGCATCATATAAAACTGACGATACCGTCATTAAACTTTTATCTACGGCTATTTCACTGCCATCGGCTGCGCTTATTGTACCGAGGCGTGGAGCAATAATTTCTACCATCGCACCCTCATTCATCAAAGCATTTTTAACGGTGTTCAACTCATTTGCATCCACACCATCAGCAGCTAAAAAAGCAATCTTCCGGGTACGTATCGAGTTCTTTATAGTATTAGCCATACTAAGCGCCGGCGATACTTTTAACGAGCTTTCAATGATCCTGGGCTGGTAACTTTGAGGGTCAGCATCAGCAGGAATACTATGGTTTAAAATTTCAGGCGTAGCCGGTATACTCATGCCCAAAGTATAAGCAACCTGTGCAGCAAGGCCCGCATCTACCTGGTTTAAAACAATAAGCATTCGTTCTCTTATTTCCGGCATTTCTACCTTGCCCAATTCAAAACGCAAGGCATCAGTTATATGCATTTTTTCCGGCTCAGACTGGCTGTTAAAAAACAATGTTGCCTGGCTAAAATGATCAAAGAAACTCTGGCTACGCTCCCTTATTTTATGTGCATCTATCTTCTCCGCATAGCTGGTAAAACCACCATCCATTTTTCCTGCCTGGAAGGGGCATCCACCACCAACAGTGTTAGGATTATAACTGCTCTTTCCTTTATTTATAGTCATGCGATGTATGCCATCGCGTTGGTTGTTGTGCACCTGTATAATAGGACGATTAATAGGAATTTCATGAAAGTTTGGTCCGCCCAAACGCGACAACTGCGTATCGGTATAAGAGAACAAACGACCCTGTAACAAAGGATCATTTGAAAAGTCAATGCCCGGTACAACATGTCCAAGGTGAAAGGCTACCTGTTCTGTTTCTGCAAAAAAGTTATCCGGGTTACGGTTCAAAGTCATCTTGCCAATACGCATTACAGGCACCAGTTCTTCAGGTACCAGTTTGGTTGAATCAAGTAAATCAAAATCGTACTTATGCTCGTCGGCTTCCGGTATTATTTGCACACCAAACTCCCACTCAGGAAAGTCCCCGTTTTCAATGGCATCATGCAAATCGCGGCGGTGAAAATCGCTATCCTTACCCGAAATAATTTGGGCTTCATCCCATGCAACCGAGTGCATACCCAGCAAAGGCTTCCAGTGAAATTTTACAAAGCAAGCCACCCCTTCAGCATTAATAAATCTAAAAGTATGTACCCCAAATCCTTCCATCATACGCAAGCTGCGTGGCAGGGCACGATCGCTCATGGCCCATAGTACCATGTGGGTAGATTCGGTGTTGAGCGAAACAAAATCCCAGAAGGTATCGTGAGCAGAAGCTGCCTGTGGAATCTCGTTATGCGGCTCTGGTTTTACAGCATGTACAAAGTCAGGAAACTTAATCGAGTCCTGTATAAAAAATACCGGCATATTGTTTCCTACCAAATCAAAGTTTCCTTCCTGTGTATAAAACTTTACGGCAAATCCCCTTACGTCACGTGCCAGGTCCGTTGAACCTCTTGAACCGGCAACGGTCGAAAATCTTGCAAACACCGGCGTTTGTATAGAGGGATCGTTTAAAAAACCCGCTTTGGTATACTTAGCCATCGACTCGTACACCTGGAAGACGCCATGAGCTGCGGTACCACGTGCATGTACAATCCGCTCAGGAATGCGTTCATGGTCAAAGTGCGTCATTTTCTCCCTGAAAATAAAATCTTCCAGAAGCGATGGACCCCTTTCACCAGCCTTTAAACTGTTTTGGTCGTCATTAATTTTTACACCGTGATTGGTGGTTAAAAACTGGCCGGTAGCATCGCTTGTATTTTGAGCAAGCTCATCAATTTTATTGCTGGCCCCTGTGTCAGGAGCTTTGTTATTTTTTTTCATATAGGTATTTGTATAAGTATGGATTATTTACAGGTAAAGATTTGGGTATCGAGATTAAGGCTTCAGGCAGCTTTTGTTCCCGTGAACGGGACAGGTGTTGTCATTTTAATTCCGGTTTATCGGAACTCACTTGTACTGAAACTTATAGAGCAGCAGAAAAGCAACTTTAAACCGTCATTGAGCTTAGACTTATAGTTTGAAGCAGTTGGTTGAAAGATTAGCACAAGACAACCGCAGCATACTAACTCAGCGCATTCAATGTATTTGCTGCTTCGGTTTCTTCATTTAAATTTTGCTGCAGCAGGTTGCTTATATCTGTCTTCGATAACGTCTCTGCCAATTTTATCAACCCGGTATAGCTGGTTATTTCAAAATTCTCAACCTTTAATGCCGACATAATAATGCCCATGTCTCTTGCTTCTGTTCCGGGGTCGGTGTTTTCAATTACATGTTCACCCGACATTACCAAACCTTCGCAGGCATCACACTTTCGTGCCAGCAGGGTTTCGCCCAAATTGCCAAAAGCATTTTCAAGTCGTGTGGCATGGTTACGGGTAACCTCCAGGTGATTGGTTAGCGCTGTTTTTAGGTCAGATGAGCCGGCGGCATCAATCATTTTTGGTATGGCTTTTACCAGGTGATTTTCGCACCAGTACATTTCTCTAAGTCCACCAATAAATAAATCGTAAAGTCCGTTATCAGTCTCAGCAGGTGCAACAAATGGTTGATCTGGCTGAGCTCTTTTCCTGGCGTTGGCTTGCGCAGGTTTTGAAGGTTGTTTCATTATATATGTTTTAGCATCACACCTAAAAACTATGCCTCTGAATTTTATAGAAAAAAATGGGCATACTTACACAATTAAGTTGTGTAAACATTGCTGAGCTAGTTGAATTGGGGAGGGGTTTACCACAAGGTTTGGTGGCTACCAGGCATAGCATAATCTCTTGCCCTAAACAAAATGAGCGGATACTTCTTCAGTACTGGTATCAAACCGAAGCAGCCCTTCCTGGGTGTCGTTTAATTGACCTAATAACGCACCATTTTTTGACCACACCCCGCTTTGGCCGGCACTTATAAAATTATCGCTGGGGCCTACACTATTTGCCATTAGTACGGGCATGCCATAGGTAGCAGCTATTTGTGGGTAATGCCCGTAAGCCTTTGTAACCGCTGCCGGGGATTTAGCCACGCTGGCAACATAAAGGTCAGCGCCCAAAAGCTTGGCTTTTTCGGCGTGCCCTGGTTGCAGGCTTTCGTAGCAAATGGCAGGAGCAATTTTTAACGAACCAACACGTATAAGTATTTGGTTGTCGCCACTAACAAAGTAAGGTGCTTCATCGGTATGCAGTATTTGCTTGGCATACGTTTGAACCGGCTGCTGGGGTTTAAAGATGAGCATACTTATTTGTATGCCTTTGCTAGTTAAAAGTGGTATGCCGGCGGCTATAATTATTAAATGCTGATCGCTCCATTTTTGCAGTATTGCAAAGCGTTTGTCGTCTGCCGTAGTTGCCAACTCTTGGGCCAGTCCAGGTTCGTAACCTGTAAGTGAAAGTTCAGGAAAAAAGATGGCAGCAGCCTGAAACGCTGCGGCACGTTCTATAAAGCTAATATGCCTTGCAATGTTCTGCTCAACATCCCCTTTAACTGGTTGTATTTGAGCGAGGAAAATTTTCATCTGTAAAGATTTGTAGGGGAAGTTATCTTTTTTGTTATGGGTGACAAAAGCAATAGCAGCGAAAGTTGGTGGCGAAGGGATTTCAAATTTACGGTAGTCTAAATCGCGACTTCTCATTAAACTACTTTAGCAAGACTACCGTAAAATAGGTTGCTTCATTTTTCAGCTTTTGCTGATCTGGCAGCTAAAATTTACGGTAGTCTCAGCCGCGACTTCTCAATAAATCACTATGTCAAGACTACCGTAAAATAGGTTGCTTCGTTTTCAGATGTTCTGATCTGGCGGCTAAAAATTTACGGTAGTCTAAATCGCGACTTCTCATTAAACTACTTTAGCAAGACTACCGTAAAATAGGTTGCTTCATTTTATGACAACAACGACAACGGAGAGAAAAAGCACCAGGAGCTTACGGCATTTTTCAACTCTGTCAGGCTTCAATTAAAGAAGCAACGCTTCTAATTATTTTAACAGGTTTCAACATAATCTCCCCGTACATTTTTTCAAAAACATCTACTGTTCTATGTATGTTATGGCGTTTGCTCATTTCAACATTCATAGCACTCATAGTTTCATATCCCTCATGTAAGTTGAATATTTTGTTTATACATACAGCTATACCCTCTATATCGCCGGTTTTAAATGTATAGCCACTTACATCTTCAATTACTAACTCAGTAAGCGCCCCTGCCTTAACAGCAATTACCGGTAAGCCCGAGGCCATTGCCTGCAAAGTAACCAGGCTTAAAAGTTCGGCGGTACTGGCTATTATAAAGCAATGGCTGCACTTATAAAAGTAAGGCAGGTCTTCATTTGGTACAAAGCCTGTAAATAGTACATTGTCCTCAATACCCAGCTCTTTTGCCAGTTCTTCTAAAGCAGCTTTCTTTAATCCCTTGCCCACTACCACAAAATAAAAATCAACCTGCTTTATGGCTATTGCAACGGCCTGTAATATTTCCTCAATTTTCTTTTCCGGGTCTAACCTGCCTACGTACAACAATATTGGTTTATCGGGCAAATTGTATGTCTCTCTTATTTTATTGGTATTACCATAGGGTGTAAACTCCGCCAGGTCTATGCCGCTGGTTACTGCCACCACTTTTCGTTTTAAGCGCGGACGAATAAGGCGGGCACCGGTTTCGGTAGGTGTAGTTACAACAGCAACCTGGTTAAAAATTTTGGAAAACCTCGACCACATAAATGCTTCAAGCATTTGCTTTGCCTTTTCGTTGCGCATTAAAAAGGTAAGGTTTTCAGGCATGAAATGATTGGTGGCTATTACAGGTATGCCCAGCGTTTTATTAATTAATATGACAGCTTTGGATAAGGTAAAATGGTCCTGGATATGAATAACATCGGGCTTGAAATCGTTAATAATTGCCCTGATACGGCTTTGCAGTAATAAGGGAATGGGCACCCGTAGTTTTGGGTAGACTAATACCGGCAGCGAAGGCATTACATAAACGTCGAGGTTATCAATTTTCTTTTTACTAAAATGGATGCTGTCTGATGGAGCTATCACGGCTACCTTATGCCCTTTTTCCACCAGCATGGGAGCAATACGGCAAACAAAATAGTACACACCATTTAAATGCGGATAGTACGTTTCGGATACGAATAGAATGTTCATAGCTTACTCAACTTTGATTTGACAAAAAGTATGGCAACAACTGCTACAGCAATTAGAATGGTAACGGTGGCAAAGTAATTAAGGTAATGGTTGATTTGAATATATGCCTGCCCGAATATTAAACCGATGGCAATGTAGATAATATATTGAGTGGCCGATGTTATCAAACAAATAACAATAAACCTTGAATAGGGTACTTTAACATTTCCGGCCATGTAAATTCCGGCTACACCTATACCCAAAAGTATTTTTGACAAAGAGATGGTTTTATTAGGATTGGCTTCTATAAAGGTCCTTGCCCTCTCTAACTTCACATCAGTAAGGCCCAGTCGTCTTCTTATTTTTTGCAGGAAAAGCAACAAATTATACCGGCCAAGCAAGTAAACTATTGTGTCGCCAATTAAATCCCCAAAAACAATGATGAAGTAGGAATAGAAGGGGTTCATCACTCCTCTGGTACATAACAAGCCAACAATAATGGCGATGATAGGGCCTTCTACAATTGCTAATGGCAGAAGTATAAAATATTTGTAGTGAAGCAATAAAGAAATGATGTGTTCCAAATAAATAATTAGGAAATGATGAAGTTTGTAAAGGTTAAGAAAAGTTTACTTAACGATATTACAAAACGCATTATGCTTATGCTTTGGCTGACAAGCCTACATAAAGCGGACGCTCCAGCCATTTAGCCATTGTTGGTCTTTTGAACCGCACCAGGGTAGGATAGAGTTATTATTGGAAACATCTATAACGGTTAAAAATTTACGGTAGTCTCTAACGCTGCCACGAATGCACGAATAAGTATTTGGTTAACACATATTAAATGACTTTAGCAAGACTAGCGTAAAATAGGTTGCTTCGTTTTTCAGATGTTCCGATCTGGCGGCTAAAAATTTACGGTAGTCTTAAATGCTGCCACGAATGCACGAATAAGTATTTGGTTAGCACATATTAGATATCTGTAGCAAGGCTTCCGAAAAATAGGTTGCTTGTTTTTTCAACTGTTCTAATCTAAGGGCTATAAATTTACGGTAGTCTCAAACGCTGCCACGAATGCACGAATAAGAATTTGGTTAACCCATATTAGATGGCTGTAGCAAGACTACCGTAAAATAGGTTGCTTCGTTTTTGCAGCAGGTGCGAACTGGCACCCTACGCTAACGTTGAAGGTGAGCATTAGATAATACAGCACGTTAGAAAAAAGTAAATTTTTATTGCTGACTACAATATGTAAAGTAAGCCGGCGTTATAAGTATGTACGTAGTTCTAATCATGGGTTTTAGTTTTGAGTTAAAAAATGAAATAAAGCTTACCGGCCGGTAAGCTTTATTTTTTTGCTCATTTCTTATCCCCTATAAGCATCGAAGGTTTTCTTTCAGACATACACAATATCTTTTTTAACCTTGTGCAGATATTCAGGATTTGTAGAACGCTTTGGAACTACGTCCGTTTTTACACCAAATACTTCCTCTATCTCCTCTGCCATTTCAACAAAGTTTAAGCCTATACTTCCTGAAATTTCTACAGCAATGTCAATATCACTTTTATAAGTTGACTCGCCAGGTGCATAAGAACCAAATACGCCTATACGATAGACCGGGTATTTTCTTTCCAAATCAGGTTTATGATGCCGAAGCTTCTCCAGTATGCTTTGCAATGTGTACATAAACGCAAGATAAATATTTTGAGAAAATTAGCTCCCACAAGCCGGCCCAGACGGTTTATTTTGAGAAATGGCTGATGTGCATTTAAACCTTCAGGTTAAAGCAATGCCAACCTGGTATTTTTTAAATGATCATAGTCACAAAAGGAAATTTAATGCAAGCAAATGTTGAGATTTAGTGAACTCGGTAAAGTACGAGGGCGTAATAAGT
>JBBQVY010000206.1:0-8716 GCA_038211085.1 Chitinophagales bacterium
AACAATGATCTTGTCATTTGGTGGCGCACCTGGCAGGTATTGCGGATAGGAAGGCATGCTGGCAACCCATAATCTTCCCTTCGGGTCAAATGTAATTTTCACGGGATTGGCAATCGGGAAATCTATTTCTGACGCGAAAAGGTTAATCTCATATCCGGGCGGTAATACAAATTGATCTGTGAATGGCGTTGGTTGCTTCTCCTTAAGGGCTTCATATTGAACTGTTTCACTTACAATACTTTGCACCTTCAACAAGTTCGCAGTATCATCAACTTTTGCTTCGGCCCAAATAAGGGTATCAAGTCGCAATATCATCCGGTCAAGTTTTTTAAATTCGGAAGGAAATGAAATCGGGCCGCCTACAGGCTGTACCCAGGGTTCCTTACGGCGGCCGTAAATATATTCACCGTTTACTGCCCTGAACCTATAGAAAAATTGCTGATTTTTTTGATCAATCACCCCTTTCAAACTAATGAGGTCATGAGATGCCGTCCATTTGGAAACGGGCAAATCCAATGATCCGGCCATCATCTCACTGACCATTCTGTACCCGTTATCATTGAGATGGATACCATTTATTGTCAGAGAATCTGCATCACCGAAGCGTTTTTTTGTAGGGGAATACAGGTCGATAAAAGAAATGTCCAAACCTGAAGCTATTTCTTCCATGCCTTTAGTATATAATTCCAGGTTTTCGTTATGTTTTGAACCATCAGGCAAAAATCCACCCAGGTCTTCATGCGCAATTGGCGAAACCAATATGATCTCGGGTGCGCTTGCGCCATTGTATCGCTGCGCTTTCATATGCTGCAGCAACGCGGAAAGCTGGCGCTTAAAACTATCAAGGCTATCGGCGCCCTTAAAGGCTTCATTAAGTCCAAAACATGCGAAAATAATATCTGCCTTTTGTTCTGTAAGATGTTCATCAACCGAGCCAAAATTGAGTGGCCTTGGTTGTAGGTTCACCTCGTCTGCACTCCAACCCATATTCCTGACAGTCAGGTTGCGCTGAGGGAAGTTTTTGTAGAGAAAGGTTTCAAAATAGTTATAGTATTGAAGGCGCTCTGCAAAAGTATTTCCAAGAATTACGATATGACTATTTTGTGCCGGATCAAACGGGTGGATAGTTTTTTTTTCCCGGTTCCATGAAAGTAGAAAGAAGAAAGAAAATAACGTGTAGAATAAGAAATAGAATTTTGGAGTTGCATTTATTTTAATCATCAGGTTTGTCGTTAATATTATTTGCATGCGTTAATAGCCAGGATTTTGAATTAGTACAGGGGCATTACAGTCTATTTCCGTCTGAGGTATTGTCCAGAATTCGTACTAATCCTCGTATTTGGTTGTGACATTTGAAACCGATGGGTTAGGGACGAAGCTATTTAGTTTCTTCAGAGCAATACCCCACCTTCTTAAGTTAAACGCAGGCCTTCCATAGCGAATTCAACTCTTCTTTCATGTCTTAACTTATCTCGCATCTGGTCCTGAGATAAACCCGATTCTAAAGCGGGCATGTTGACGCCTGGCCTTGATCGAACTTCATTTACCTGCTGGTATATCAATTCCATTTCATTATCATATAAAAGTTTAAGAGGACACACAAATAGAGCAAAGCATTTTAAATTTTTAAAAGTAATAAAAAATTTAGCGTAGCACCAGCAAATTCCCGAAGATAAACAACGCCGACATGGAGGTGGCAAAAAAAAACGACAAAACATCCAGAGCCTACACAGTTGTTGACGGCTTTTATAGAGCGCCATGAAGCAAGGTGTCTAACGCAGGATAATGTGTACTGGATAAGTTTGAAACCTTGTGAAGTATCAAAGTTGTTTTATGAGGGGCATCAAATCAATGTGAGTTATGGGATTGGTGAAGCGCTTGCTTAAGGAGTTGGGATATAGCTACCAAGCAAACCAACAACTGGCCACAGTCAATTATAGCTGTCGTGATGAGCAATTCCAGATTATATGTTTTTGGGTTTGGTAATGAGCCTGCAAAAGCCTGTGCTGATTATACATTCCGCCATTGCAGGGTCCTTAATGTTTCGGTTGTATCATAAGGTAAGAAGCTACCGCTTAGCAAACCTATGTTGTAAAGCTTTTTCATCCATCTTACATAGAGTTGTATAAAGCAAAAATCGGAAGGGTTTGAAATTTCTGAGCCTGTTAGCAAAGTAATTTATTTTCCGGAGAAAAATGTGTGCCACTTGTTGCGCCTAACGACAGTGGGAATAGAAAATACCTGTTGTATTAAAAAGGAAACAGAAAACGGATATTATAAATAACTATCAACTCGAGTTAATTAAGATATTTTTATGCCGTCAAAAAGCATCAAAAGCGGCATCAAGTGTTCGATTGTAGGCCTTCCTAGCCCGATGAAAAATTATGCTAAGGTTGCATCGAAATGTACATGCTTTTGTTTTAAGAAAGCGCCATGTTTGTTAGCACCATAAAAAAAACAGCCGTTATACCTGATGTCAAAATCAAAAAAGCCTCAGCATATCGCAGAAAATACTGCTCTGTAAATCGCGTTTGGTTGCTTCGGATAATTATTGATGACTATACTTCTGTTGTTATTTTCAATGCTCTGTTTGCCAGCACGATTACAAGAACCTTACCGGCGGCTTCTTCAACCTTTGACCCATAAAAGTATTTTTCAATACTAATATTTCTCTTAAAAAAATATGAAAGGATATTTATGCGACATTCCAAATTAATGGCAATTTGATAAAATTGATTGGGCAATGATTTATAAGACCAGATGGGTTCGGCACTTCTAAAAGGTAACACAAAAGGAAGGATCAAATCAGGATATTAGGTACCAAAATAACTTTCATAAAAGGATTTTATAGCAAACTTGTCAGATATCTGAAAATTACCTGACGACATTTATAGTTATAAACAAAGCCATAGTATTATTTAAATGAAAAAAAAAAGGAATTGGCTAAATACTTTGCCTCATTAAAGACCAACCTGAATTAAAAGAAACTAATCAGCTGCATACGAATCCAGTCCTGGGCACCACCGCAGAAAGCTCCGAATTTTCGGAGCTTTCTTATTTTCTGATCCTTAGTAATTTTTACCCGGCTCGCTTACCAGCGAAATATCCTTTCTGAATTTTATTGTTAGAATTGAACTTTGGGCCATAAGCCACTTGAACACCTATCAACCATTTTAGAGCATATCCAATTTCGTCTCTGCAAATGAAACGAACATGTTTTATAGAATACGGTTAAAAGAGATTTTGGCATACTTCAGTTTGCTTTTTGAGTGGCTATTGAATTTAAAACCGGGCTACATTTCTATCCCGCCTTTTTTAATGTCGCTACTGTTTATAATTTTTACTTTTGAATAGTAATTTCTAAACATAATGTATGACTGCACCCAAATTTGTTATTGTTGTTGGCGCTTCTGCGGGAGGCATGAATGCTTTAATTGAATTAGTGGCAGAATTGAGGCCGGGAGCAGACGCAGCAGTTTTTATAGTACTGCACCTTTCAAGAACAAGCATTAGCAATTTTCTAATTCAGCGCCTGCAACCGCATACGTCTTTGCACTGCGCCATTGCAAAAGATGATGAGCCAATTGAAAAGGATCATATTTATATCGCATCGCCAAACTATCATTTGCTTGTTAAAAAAGACAGGATCATTCTTGGCTCCGGACCGCAGGAAAACCGCTGGCGGCCTTCTATTGATGTTTTATTCAGGTCTGCAGCGGCGGCTTATAGCACACGAAGCATCGGCGTAGTTTTAACCGGCATGCTTGATGATGGCACTACGGGAATGGATGCTATTAAAAGAAGTGGCGGAACCTGCATTGTACAAGATCCCAATGAAGCAGAATATCCTGATATGCCCTTATCTGTGCTCAATAGTATGGAAGTTGATTATTGCCTGCCATTGGCAAAAATGGGTGAAGTTATTTTTGATATTACACAATCCGAACGGGAAGAAAAACCGGCGCCGCCTGATGTAATGATCGAATCTGAAATTGCAGAACGGGTAGTAGTAGATTATGACAATGTTCGCAAAATTGGCGAGAAAAGCATTTTCGCCTGCCCTGACTGTGGAGGAGGCCTGTGGTATATTGAAAATGGGAGCGGCAATGTAAACCGTTACCGTTGCCATATTGGTCATTCTTATTCGGAAAGGGACTTAGAGTCTAAACAGTCTGAAATATTGGAGTCAACTTTATGGACGGCCCTGCGCATTATGGAAGAACGTAGAAACCTGTTGAAGAAAATGGAAGAAGATGCTGACAAAAAAGGATTGCCAAGAATGGCATTGGGGCACCGTGAGAAAAAAGAAGAACTGCAGCTAAGTGTTGACAACCTGAAAGATGTATTGTTTGCCACGCAAAAGAGTGCGTAGTGGGCAAAGAACCAAAAAGAGAAATTAACCACAAAGAAAAACAAGAGTCTTTCACAAAGCACACAAAGATTTAACGCTGGCTTTTCTTTGTGCTTCTTTCTTTGGGTACGCTGTGGCTATCTTTTTTTTGACATTAGTTAGATGTGCTTTCTAATTTTTAAGCACGGCTGCCAATCTTATTAGCTTAGCCGGAATTTTATTAAGAGGTATAACAAAATCAATACAGCCTGCTGCCTGGGCGCTGAGCGGCATAGAATCAATTTCGGCAGACAGGTCCTGTGCAAAGGTTTTTCCTCCGTTAGCTTTGATATGCCTGCAGCCCTCAGTGCCATCACCATCATAACCGGAAAGGACAATGCCGACAGCACGGGCACCCATTTCATTTGCCATTGAAATAAAAAATACATCTACTTGTTTGTGTCCGCCAGAGCGAGGGGAAATCACTTTGAAGTGATAGTTATCCATTGTAAGATCGGAGTTCGGGGGAATTACGTAAACCTGATTCGCAAGAACAGGCATTGCCTCAGAAGCCACGGTTACTGACATCTTTGTTTGCCTTTGTAGTATTTTAGCTAAATGACTATGGGCTGTGGGGTTCATGTGAGAAATAATCACAACGGCCATACCTGTATCATGCGGCAATGCATCCAGAAGAGCCTTGTATGCGTTAAGTGCTCCGGCTGAGCCGCCGATACCTACAATGAATATTGGCTGAACTGTTTCCATTAATTGTTAGCTAACTTTTTATCTTCAGAAACAATTTTCTCAGTACCTTTTTTCTTAACGCCGGTGCTTAACTTAGATTCACGAGCATTTGGCGTCAAAATAATTCCATCATCACTCAAAATAAATTTGTGGACATCACCATTATAATTACTGCCACGAGACTTAACAATGAAAACTTCTCTGGTGCGTTTTAGACCTTCCTTATCTTCTACCATTCTCACAGTAATCCAGGTGTCAATCAACGATGAAACTCCTATTTCTCCACTTGGGTTACTTTGAAAGGTTCCGGAAACAAGACTTGTAAAAAACGTAGTGATGCTGTTGGATTTAAAAAGGTCAATCATACGGGTAATCATAGAGGTCACTTCACGCTCGTTGCCTTCTCCAACGAGACTTGACAGCGGATCTATGACCACCGCCTTTGGTTTGAAACTATCAACGAGTTTATAAACGTTCAGTAAATGCATCTCTAAACCAAGAAAGGACGGCCTGAGCGCCACAATCTTTAAGAGTCCTTTTTTTATCCATGGCTCAAAATCAATATTAATAGATTTCATGTTTTGAGTAAGTTGCCCTGCTGATTCTTCATAGGAGAAGAAAAGACAGCATTCCCCACGTTTACAACTTTCAACTGCAAATGCCCCCCCAAAGCTTGTTTTTCCACAGCCTGCTGTGCCTGAAACCAGAATGGTGCTGCCTTTGGTGTAACCTTTACCAATGAATAATTTGTCTAAAGATGGAATTCCTGTCGAAACCCTCTTATCTGAACCCGGTTGTTGAAGTCCTGCGGATGTGATGGGAATTACTGAAAGCCCTTCATCATCTATAACAAATGGGTATTCGCTTGTTCCATGACGTGACCCCCGATATTTAATAACACGAATTCTACGGGTGGCAATTTGGTCTCTCACCCTGTTATCAAGCAAAATGATGCAATCGGAGATGTACTCCTCCAGGCCATGACGGGTAAATGTGCCGCTTTGTCCTGGCTCGCCTGTAACAACTGCCGTTACCTTTTTTTCTTTAAGCCATCGAAAAAGTCTTTTTATCTCCACGCGAAGAATGCCAAGATCTGTAACGCCTGCAAAGATAGATTCAATAGAATCTAATACTACACGCCTGGCACCGATAGAATCAATGGCTTCTTCCAAACGAACAAATATTCCCTCCAAATTAAAGTCAGTTTCCTGGATGTCTTTGTGCTCTAAAATAACATGTTCGAGCAAAATCTTTTTCTGCGCAACAAGCCCTTGCAAATTCATATTGAGAGAAGTCACGTCTGTAAAAAGTTCATCTTCTGTCTCTTCAAACGACATGAGAACCCCCGGCTCGTTATAATCGGTTGCACCCTTGATTAAAAAATCAATCCCCAAAAGTGTTTTTCCGGAGCCTGCATTGCCGGAAACTAAAGTGGTTCTGTTTTTGGGAAGACCGCCTTCGGTAATCTCGTCAAAACCTTTGATGCCGGTAGGGCATTTGAGTAATTTACTACCCTTCGGGGTAATTTTACTCTTGGTAGTTTTTGCCATTTGATATTTCTTTATTCTTTTGATTTAAAATGGGATTTCCCCAGAAATTATCTTCCATCTAAATCTACTCAATTAATCATACCCCGATTTTACTGGCTTGGTAATAGGAGCATTTCAAATTGTCGCTTGGTTAGTGGCAACCTTTCAAAGCCTGGTGAAGCACTCGCGTGCTATTTGTCAAGCTTATGGTGCAGGTGGGATTGCTTCGTGCCTCGAAATGACGAGCATACCATGTTGGTGCGGGGGGTTGCTTCGTTACTCGCAATGAGTAGAATCATGCATGGCGCTGCACAGGCAAAATAAGATGAAATGTTGCCCCTTTTCCTTCTTCTGATTGCGCATAAATTACGCCACCGTGGTATTCTACTATCTTTCTGCATAAAGCGAGGCCAATGCCGGTACCTGGAAATTCCTTTCGGTCATTTAACCGTTGAAAAATAACAAATATCTGTTCGGCGTACACCGGGCTAAATCCGATTCCGTTATCCTTAAAAACAATTTCACACCAGGTAAAAGTGGTGTTGAGATTTGTATGTTGGCTGGCCTCGTAAGGGGTAAGAATTTTATGTGAAATATGGAAGACAGGTTGAATACCCTGCCTTGAAAATTTAAGTGCGTTACTGATTAAATTCTGAATAAGTTGATGCATTTGTAGCGGAACAGCATCTACAACAGGTAATCCTTCGTTTTGAATAAGAGCGCCTTTTTCTTGAATGAGCAGGTCAAAATCATTTGTTACGTTTTGTAGGATTTCATTGAGGTCAGTTCGCACAAACTTGTCTCCCGGAACATCAATACTCGAATAAGTAAGCAGGTCTTGTATGAGGTCTCTCATACGCAAGGCGGAACGATTGATTTTTTCGAGGTAGTTTTTGTTTTCCTCATTTAGCGTATCCTTTGAACGATCCGTTACCAGTTTGGCAAAGGTCATGATTTTGCGAAGTGGTTCCTGAAGGTCGTGCGAAGCTACGTAAGCGTATTGGGCAAGATTGCGGTTGCTGATTTCCAACTGCAGGTTGTTTGCGCTAAGTATTTTGCTGAGTTTAATGCGTTCCATTTCAAACTCAGCCCGCCTGGCAATTATTTTCAGCAGGGCGCATACATATTCACCATTGGGGATTTCTTTTTCGTGCAGTACAGCCACTAAACCAATTACGTTTTCATCAATGTCAGTTAAAGGATAGCCTACATATCCTTCCGCATTAAACCTGGTGAGGAGTTCATGATTAGGGAACGTACTCCTGCATTCTTTTGGATAACTGTAAACTGTGCCGCCCTTTACCTGTTCACGCCATCCATTAGGCAAGAGATATTCAATATTGGGAACAATCTCTCCGTTGGCGCTAATAGCTATGGTTTTAATGCTGAAATTATTTTTTTCTTTTTCTGTTAACTCACCTATGAATACATAATCCATCCCGGTCTTTTTTGCCAGGTAGGCAACCAGTGAACTGAAAAATTCCTCCCCGGTTTTATAACTCGCAAAATCCTCGGCAAACTCCAGCAGAATTTTTTCTTCGGCAAGGGTTTTTTGATCATGTATATCGGTAATCGTTCCTACCCACATAATTATTTTTCCGTACTCATCTTTCTGTGGCAACCCCCGGCTTAAATGCCACCTGTATTGGCCATCGTGACGCAAAAAGCGGTGCTCAATCTGAAATTCAGTACCGCTTTCAAGAGAATGTTTCCATTGTTTTTGATGGGCGTCCAAATCATCGGGATGAATGATCTTTTCCCAGCTCCAGTCTTTTAATTCCTGGAAACTTAAGCCTGTATAATGCACCCATTGCTGGTTGAAATAATTTACAGCACCATTGCCATCAGTTGTCCAAATTTTTTCAGGCACCGCATCGGCAAGAAAATGATACCGTTCTCCACTCTCTAAAAGAAGTTTCCTTGCAAGCACTTGTTCAGTTATCTCTGTTGCCAGAACAGTAACACCTGAAATAGTATTGTCAGCTTCGGTGTAGGGTTGATATATTAAATTAAAATAACCTTCCTCCATTTTTCCGTTGCGATTGAGAATACATAATATTTCAGGTGTCGAAAAAGGCACTCCTGTTGTATAAACATCATCGAGCAGCTT
>JBBQVY010000207.1:0-8692 GCA_038211085.1 Chitinophagales bacterium
AGAATATATGTTTTCTTTACTGGCTATTACCGGTGGTTTCTCGAAATGGTCAAACTGGCTCTACCTTCTTTTAAATTTTTTCCATCTTAATATAACGGCTGCGGTAAAAAATTAAACGGATATAAAAAAGCTCCTCAGCAAACACTAACCAAAAGCAGCAATTATTGAAAAGCAGTTATTATCTCAGCCTTCCCATGCCATTCAGTTGAGCTTTTGCAAGCGTGGTTTCAATATGTTTACGGTCATCATCGTTCAGTGATTCATTATTTTCAAAATCAAGGCCGCCCCATGCCAGGTCTGTATAAACACTATTGTCGGTAAAACGATTTTCATTATAATTATATTCTTTCAATGCAAGTGCAATGTCATCCACAAAACTTTCAGCCATTTCCTGGTGCTGTATGGCGTTGTAGTCTGGTGTAAGTGTGGCTGCCCATGCCCGCACTATGCCGGGGTACTCAAGAGAGGCTTTTACGTTGTTGTATTTGAAGGAGAGCAACAAATGAGCATGCACCATTTCGTGAATGATGGTTCGGGCAATAGATAGTTCAGTAGCATAAATTAATTTATCCATGTCGATAATGGTGTAAGCTCCTTTAGTTGACAATTGCGTAACTGCATTTGTGTATTCGGGTAGCGAACCTTCTTCAATTATCCAGTCCCAGTTTTTGGTTAGGTCAAATTGATCTACTATTGCTCCCACCTTGCCAAGTTGAAGCGCTTGAACCTTGTTTAATACCTGTGTTAATAGGTCACTTTCAAAATAACTGGTAACTGTTTGCGCACTAGCAACGTTTATAACTAAAACTGCAAAAAGCAGAGATGGGGTTAGCATGATGTTCCTGGGCATGATAGTCAAATTGTTGGTAATGAATATTTACACCTCTAAACTATCAAGGATAAAATGTCGGCTGCATTAAATGAGATGAACCCTTAAGATTGTGCTACCTACCTGCATAATTTGTATAGATGAAATTGCGGATTGGATACTGACGGTGAGAGATTGAACGTGAAATAGTATTTGGTGAAAAGAGATATTAACCACAGAAAAAGACAAGAGTTTTTCACAGAGGACACAAAGTTTTAACGCTGGCTTTTCTCTGTGCTTCTTTCTTTGTGTACGCTGTGATTACCTTTTTTTGACATTGGTTAGATGTGTACACACGGTAGCTCTTGTACCGGCTGACACTATGGAGGCTGTCTGTAATCACTTATGTTTTACGGATTCCAATGCCAAATGCTTGTGCAGGGTTGCTTACAAGAAGTTGATGTATATCCTGGTTGGTAAAGCCTTTTTGTTGTAACAAGGGAAGCACGGTGGTGAACAGGTTGGTAAACCCTTTAAAATCGCCGCCGTTTATTTCACCCGGTTTATACCAGCCCGCATCGTGGCTCAATAGTATGTTCTTTAGCCATCCTTCTTTTTTTAGTTGTGTAATGGTTTTAGCATACCATTCCGCTTCGCCCCAGCCTATTCCATCCAGGCTTATCCATGCACCTTTCTTAGCTGCTTTGCTATGCAGGCTAATGTCTTTTTCTACCTGCGCATGTGTCCATACAAAAGCCCGTGGCGATACTTTCATCTGTTGTAAAATATCAATCTGTTCAAAAGCAGGTATGGCACTGCCAGTGTGGGAACAAATGGTAAGGCCTGTTTGTAAATGGGTAAATGCTGCTGCCCGCACTAACTTTTGGTGCAATGGAGAAAGGTGTGGCCCATCAACACTAATCTTAATAAAGCCGGGCTTTACCGTTGTGCCATCTATACCTTGTTCAAATTCCTGCTTCCAGCGGCTGGCCAGTTGTTCGGCTGTTTCGGTATGGGCCCATGCAGGTAGATACTTGTTTTGTACCGCACCATAATAGCCTGTGTTTGTTACTATGTTCAGCCCGCTTTTTTTTGCAAGTTGTACAAGCAGTTTTACATCCCGCCCCAGGAATGCAGGGGTGCAATCAAAAACAGTTTTTACACCATGAGGCGCTAAAGCCTGCAGGTAAGGCATTACTTTCTGCACTACTTCATCCTTGTTCCAGCGGCTCTCTTTTATTGCATCAGCACCAATAAAGTCAACTAGAAAATGCTCGTGTACCAGGGTGGTCCCCATTTTACTTAATGGTATAGGCCCAAGCACTGTTACTATTTCAGGCGCGTTTTGTTTTGGCCTGAACGAAAGCAGGCCTGCAGCGGTGATCAGTAAAAAATGCCGCCGCGAAAGGGTGGTTGTATTGACCATGTGCATGTTTTAAACTTGTAGCCCGCAGGAATAATTGCTACTGCCAGTTGAAGATACAAAAGTGGACTATTAAAAAATTGCACATCAGGCTAAAAAAACTATAACGGCTACGGTAAAGCAGAGGCGATGTTTGCTGCCAATAACCTGCATTTTGAGAGGGGTATTGTCTTTAACGCAGAATCTGTGGTGGAGCCGTCTACCCGATTTTAGGCAGGGCTGTTTACTCTTCTCTTATTAAAACTCTTTTTCCAACTTTAAAAGTTGGGTCACCAATAAGCAAAGTGTCTCCCTTAAGAATGAATTGGCGATGTTGGTCGGTCCCAATATAATTTATAACTGAACCACCTTTGACATGGTGCGTTACAATTGAATTTAAACTGTCAATTGTATAGGTTCCGAAATAGCCCCACGCGTTATCTAAAACTGCTCCTAATGTTAAAGGTTTTGTATACGCAGAATCAGCAGAAATTACCAATGGCTTTTCTGCTGAACCATTAATGTTAACTATGCCGCTGTTGGTATAAGTAAAATAACCTTTTGGATGGTCACCACAAGGGTGTGTCCATTTATTTGTAAGAGTGTCAAAGTCAGAATACTCAATTAATCTCCAGGTGCCTATTAATGTACTTCTGTGATTTATATTATTTTTTGTCTCATCGGGCTTACACTTAATAGCTGCGCTCATTAAAGTAAAAAGAATAATTAGATGTACTTTTTTTTTCATGATGTTTATGCTGTTGCTTTGCCTACAACTGCTGAACATTAATTTGCTTTAAATTTTGTAAGCAGGAGTTTCAGCCATGCATTAAGAAAAGCAGGTTGCAACTGGTGTAAAGCGGTTGTATTTATAATGAGAAGCACACTTCATCACTTATAAGCGGTGATGCCGTCTACCCGATTAGCGGCTGGTATTTTTCTTAAGACTTTCAATCATAATTTTTAAACCTTCTTCTGGTTTTGTCGCTGATATGCCAAAGCGATTTTCAAACTTACTACTGTCGAAAATATAATCCATTTCGTTTTGATACATCATCTCCGGAAACTCTTTCAATTCAGGCATAAACAGTCCTAAAATATATAACATCCATGTTGGCACTTTTTGTATCCGGGGTTCCATTCCAAGCTCTTTAGCCACCAATTCAATCCAATTTTTGGCAGTCAGTTTTTCTTTGGTAGTTGGCAGATGCCAAACCTGGTTATAAGCATCAGGTGTATTTCCCAGCAAGGCAGTTGCCTTACCTGCATCAGGTGTAAAAGTATATGTATGAATTTTATTGATGTCGCCAAATGCCTGGGCTTTTTTCCCTTTAAGCATGTTTTTAATAACTACTTCACCAAGAACACTTTTGTTTGTATCTGGTCCATAAAAATCTGCTGCTCTTACAATCATTGCTGTAAGATTATTTTTCCCGACCTCTTCCATTATTATCTCATCAACAAGCTTTCGCACTTCACCTTTTTTGCTGGGTGGTTGCCAGGGAGAATCCTCGGTCATGTACGATATGGCTGACTTTGCATAAGGGTAGACATTATCGAAAAAGACCAGCTTTGCCAGATGGGCAATACAAGCCTTAATTACCGCCTTTATAAATGGTGGCCATGTTTGTTGCCAAACTTTTAGTTTATAATCAAACCCAATAGTGACATATACCACTTCACTGCCGGCAACCGCGCTATCAATCTGTGATAAGTCGTTTACATCCAACGGAAATAATTCATCAGTTTCATTTACTTTTTTAGGATGCCTGCTAACAAGTCTTATCCGGTTCGTATATTTTGTCAATTCATTTGCTAATGGCAATGCTATAGTGCCGCCTGAACCAATTATTGTTTGCATGTTACTTAAATGTTTTGATGGTTTTGACCTACATCCCGCTTATGAACAGGGCTTTGTGGCAGATGGGAATTAGAATTCCCTCTCTCTAAAACTACTGCTGATTAAAAAATAAATGTACAAGTTAAGTTGCAAAAATTCAGCGATGCTTGTCAAGGCCGAACCACAGCCTGAATTGGCGAAGGACTAAACATTGAGAAGGACTAAACATAGAGAAGGACTATACATTGAGTGGTTCTAAATGCTTTACGGAGGCGCACCTAACCCCTTACATACGATGAGGCCGTCTACCCGATTTGCAGAAGTTTATTCACTGCTTCCATCATGTTAATAGCTTAAGCATGTACCACAAACTTTACGGGAAGACCAGACTACCTGAAGTTGCAGCTTGCGCCGCTCCACATCACATCAATTGTAGCCCTCTTGCCCGTGCCAGAAAGAAGTCCGTAGAAGCCCGACTTTATTGAAAACTCCTGTCCCAGTGTAGTTTTAGTAACCGTGGTAACGTAGGCGTTTTCAAGTTCCTCAAGGGTAGAGCCTACGCCAACTCCTGCCATAGTTATGGGTTTTCCTCCCTTGCCGGTCGGATTGCCTGCAAACCAGCCTGCAAAAAGCCATTCTGCATTACCCTTCTTCTTTTCCTTAAAAACTAGGGTTAATCCATTAGGCCATGTTGCCATCTTGAGGGGACCGGCGCCGCATTCAGTGTTTACGCCTACGCTTGTCGGTTCGCCTTCTAAAATGCGGCTTACAATCTTTACTAACTGGTCAAACGGCATTCCAAAAGTAATCTCCCTGGTAGAACCGGTGACGGCATCCACTAGTTGTAAGGCATTTGAGGCAAGAGCTAGTTTTAGCTTGTTGTTGGGGGTAGGTGCCAGGGTATCCTGTAATGTGTTGACTGTATCTGCTACTGGTGGCCTACTGTTCCTGGTCGTTTCCGGAACTATACTAGTGTTGGTTTCGTTGCCCTGGCAACCTGCTAAGAGGATGGAAAACAATAGGATGAAACAGAATGCCTGCATAAATGTCAATTCGGGGTGATTAAAAGAATTTGGTAAACATATCATCGCTTGTATGATTGTAAATTTTGTGCCGGATCAACACGAACTGTTAGTCACGCTTGTTGAAGCAACGGGTCGCTCACCTGGAAAGAACATTCTGCTAATGACTGAGGTTTTGCGAAGGGAGTTTTTTAATACTAAAGTTCATGAGAATTCTTAATGTTTCTTTTAGCACAAATGTTTCATAGAAGCTCGTAAGCGGCCATATTGTTAAACCGATGTAAGCTGTGGTGTTTATTTTACTACTTTAATTATTGTTTCATAATGCTCAACTGTTGGAAAAGGGTTGTAATAGTTATGTAACAACTTTTTCCACTCCAAATATTGCCCTGATTGCCGAAAACCGATTGTATGATCATCAAGTTTCGGTGAGGCCATATACTCGATTAGCGGTTAGTTGTTTTTTCATTTATTCTCTTTGCTGGTTGTTGTCATTCGCTTATTAATCGTTATCTGTTATGTTGTCTGCTCAACCCCATATTGTATTGCCTTTTCAAGTATGTCAAGGTTTATATCTTTCAGCGTTTTAAATTTAATGCAATATCCTGTAACACTTGCTTTGCCTATTGTTGTGCCAAAGGTTTGCGGTAAATACTTTCTGTTTTCAAGCCCCATAATATAGACCGAAATACCTGTTGTATTGCCACTTATGCCAATTTGATAAAATTCCTTTGTTGCCCCGTCTTTATATTTTATGGTAAATTGCCCATAGCCAATATTAGGGTTTGTAACCACTTTACCTTCATCGTCTTTGCCATCTAAGAACCATAATTTACATTTTGGCAATAGTTGTAGTATGCGTTTGTGTAACACTTCAATGTCAGAGCGTTTTGGTTCGGGTTGGCTAGTAATATACTCTTTGATTTGTTCTTGTATGGTCATTGTTAATTGTTTATTGTTCGGAGTTGTCAATTTTTGCAGTGTTGTAGTATAGCGTCACTGCACCACCACTAAAAGTTTTTCTTAATAGGTCGGCGTAATGTTGATGTATTTCTTCATCTGGAATTATTGCTGTATGGTCGCAAAATCCGTCAAGTGTCATATTGATTCCTGCTATTACTTTTCTCATATTTTGTTTTTTGATTGTCCTGTCATTTTGATTACTTGCGTCACGTCTTACAATGACCGCTAACGTTTTGCATTACAGAAGGGCAGGGGATTCATTGCTCGTTAAGCCCCGGAACTGAAGCGGATTGAAAAACTAAAGTATATGATAACCTACAAAAGTCCAACAGAATTCCGTCCGTTGGAACCGCTGCTGATAGCTAACTGTTGCCGATTGTTTCAACGTCCCGGCCAAATTGCAGCAATACTTGTTGGCCATTTGTGCTTATCAAACGGGTTGTTTCTTGCTACTTTTTCCTCTTAAGGATCGTTCTTTACGTTTTGCATTCTTCGCCTTAATTTTTGCATGATTTTTCTAAAGTCAGAAAGCTCCTTTTCTGTCCATGGTTCAGACTTTGTTGATAAAATCAATCTCCTTTGGTTCCTTAATTAGTCCCATATTATTAACTTTTAGGATATTGTGAGATAAGTTTTAATGCAGCACTTGTTTCAATAAACATTCTTAGTTTACAAAAATGTGTTGCATGAAGGGATAGTTCGTAATGTTTAATAAGAGCGGATTTTGGGTCAAAAGCAAGGAAGCCTTGATAACCTTTGTCAGCCGAAACTTTACAAGCAAAAGCAACAAGATTTCCTGGAACACCTAAGTAAACTTTGTTTTTTCCTTTATTAAATTTTGCATTCTCAATAAGATGCATAAACATATGATCTTGCTTGTCCTCAATGCTCAAAAGTCCTTGAATGATTGTTGGATTGTTAACCGTAGTTAGTTTAAAAATTACTTTCGTCTTGTCTTTTAGCTCATTAAGCAAATTAAATTGCCAATCTCCCTTTTTTATTTGCCTAATATCTGTGCTTATAAACTGGGTAATTTCTGTGTCAAATACTTCCCCAGTCGAAGTAAACTTTTTATAGTGTTCATCGGGAAAGGCATCATCTCTATTGTATAATGCAAAGACTACCACTCCATCTGCATTTCGAAGATTGTAACGGCTACTGTTAAAGAATATTCCTTCGTTTGAAACCTCTCTTTAAACGAACTGAATGAAAGGAATATCAGCAGCCAGATAAAAGGCATTAACAATAGTTAACTGACTGTTTGATTTGTAATAATTTGAGGTTTTTTACTTTGTACATTTTTATTGCTGAATCTCTCTTTTATTGTATCAACTACATAATAAACCACCGGCACTAAGTACACTGTTAGTATAAGCGAAGAAAGCAAGCCGCCGATGATGACCCATGCGAGTCCGTTTTTCCATTCGCTGGCTGTGCCTTTTGCTAATGCAATGGGCAACATTCCGAATACCATGGCAAGTGTAGTCATTAAAATGGGCCGCATACGTTCTTTCCCTGCAATAATTAATGCTTCTTTAAAATGTTTCCCCCCGGCTTTTAACTGATTGGTAAAGTCAACAATAAGAATAGCGTTTTTGGCTACCAGACCCATCAGCATTATCAAACCAAGCAAAGCAAATAAACTCAAGTTACTGAGTGATAAATTCAATGCTAAAAATGCACCGATAGCAGCAACCGGAATTGAAAATAGCACCACAAATGGATAAACAAAACTATCATAAAGCGCTACCATTATCAGGTAAATCAGGAGAAATGAAATCATTAACACTGAACCTAATGCGCCAAAACTATCATTCTGTCTTTTAATGTCGCTGCCCCATGTCATTGTTATGCCATCGGGTAATGGATTTTTTTTGAGATAAGCAACCACATCATCAGCCACAGTACCCGACGGCCTGCCTAAAGCATCAGCAGTAAGTGTTACAGCGGGTTGACGGTCTTTTCTTTCCAGTAATGATGGAGAATTATCCTGTACTACATCAGCAAATTGAGCTACCTGAACAGGTAGACCCTGCGGATTTACAATGGTAAGGCGTTGCACATCTTCATAACTTTTTCTGTTGAAATCATTCAGCCATATCCTTACCGGGTATTCTGTTCCGTTTTCTGTTAAAGATGCATCATCATTGCCTGTATATGCAGTTCTTATGTTCAACCCTACATAAGCAGTTGTTAAGCCAAAGCGTTGCATTTTATCTTTGTTTGGAACAATTTTATACTCAGGGTTTCCTTCTTCCACTGATAAACGGACATTATCAGCACCCGGAATTTTTTCAACAATAGCTTTCAACTCGTCGCCAGATTTCATCACCATATCCGGATCAAGTCCGCTTATTGTAATTTCAATGGGCGCTGAACGGGGAATTAATCCTAATGCCGCCATTGAATAATTTATAGTCGGAAATTTTACTTTCAGGTCTTCCCGAAGTTTTTTCATAAACGCTTCTGTTGGTTCTTTCTTTCTTTCATTGGCAGGTTTTAGCTGAATAGTAAATTCTGTTTTATTGGCAGCGCCAACGCCCAAACTTCCGATACCTGTGCTGGGGCCACCAATATTGCTGAATACTGTGGCCACTTCCGGTTGCTTTATAATATATTTTTCAATTTTTTCAGAAACGAAATTATTCTGCTGAATG
>JBBQVY010000208.1:0-8644 GCA_038211085.1 Chitinophagales bacterium
GATTAAAATGAAAAATATCACAATGCTTTTGTGTATATCGTTTTCCATATCATGGGTAAATGTTACTGCACAATCAGCCGAAGCACAGCAGCTAATTTTAAATGTTGAGAAGCTGGCTCAACTGAAAAAGATTTTGAGCAACATGAAGAAAGGGTATGAGATTGTAAGTACCGGCTATAATACCATCAAAGATATTTCAAAAGGTAATTTCAATTTGCATGATGCTTTTTTGAGTGCATTGCTACAGGTAAGTCCTACAGTAAAAAAATATAAAAGAGTGGCAGATATAATAACCTGCCAAACACAAATTGTCAAAGAATATAAAGCCGCATTCAGGCGCTTTAATTCTTCGAATCTTTTTAATTCTTCTGAATTGAATTATATGAGTAATGTGTATAGTAATCTATTTAATAAGAGCCTTCAAAACCTGAATGAACTAACCATTGTTATCACTGCCGGAAAATTAAGAATGAGTGATGATGAAAGGATTGACGCCATTGACAGAGTTTATAGTGAGATAACTGATAAGTTGGTTTTTCTTAGAAGTTTTAATAATGAAACCAATGTGTTGGCCATTCAAAGAGGCAGAGAAATGGTGGATACTAAAGTGTCGAAGAAATTAAATGGATTGTAGTGTAAATGCAATTAAAATGTGAGTATGAAAAAGTGTGTAAGATTAATTGTCGTAATGGCAATGTGTATAATGCTGCCAAATATTCTGTTCGCACAAAGTGGCGGTTTTGCAGATGATATAAAAAGCCTGCACCAGGTGCTGGAACAATTATATACGGAGATGCTTCCTTTGTGCAGTAAACTAATCGGTGTTGGCCGTGGCATTGCAGGCTTTGCTGCCACCTGGTATATTGCCAGCCGTGTTTGGCGGCATATTGCCAATGCGGAACCGATAGATTTCTATCCACTGTTCCGGCCATTTGTGCTGGGCTTTGCCGTTATTATTTTCCCATCTGTTATTGCCATGATTAATGGCGTGATGAACCCCACCGTTACAGGAACTGCAGCAATGGTAGATGATTCTAATAAAGCCATTGCGGTGCTTTTACAAAAGAAGGAAGAAGCCATAAAGAAAACGGATGTATGGAAAATGTACGTGGGAGAAAGTGGAAGTGGCGACAGGGATAAATGGTACAGATACACTCATCCGGGAGTTGAGCCATCCAGCGAAGGAATCTTTGCCGGTATTGGCAATGATATAAAATTTGCAATGGCAAAAGCTTCTTACAATTTTCGTAATTCCATCAAGCAATGGATGAGTGAGGTGCTAAGGGTATTGTATGAAGCAGCAGCACTTTGCATCAATACCATCCGGACATTTTATTTAATTGTATTGGCGATTTTAGGGCCGCTTGTTTTTGGCATTGCCGTATTTGACGGGTTCCAGCATACACTTACAGTTTGGATTGCCAGGTACATTAATATATTTCTTTGGTTGCCGGTATCAAATATTTTTGGCAGCATCATTGGCAAGATCCAGGAAAATATGCTGAAGGTTGATATTGCACAGGTGCAGGATTATGGAGATACTTTTTTTTCTTCAACGGATACGGCGTATCTAATTTTTATGATTATTGGTATCGTCGGATACTTCACTGTACCAAGCGTTGCCAATTATATTGTACATGCAGGTGGCGGCAATACATTGCTCTACAAGGTTACCAGTCTCACATCTAATAGTTCCCGAAGTATCGTTTCTTCCGGTGCCGGAATGGTTTCCGATTCGTTCGGTAATGCAAGAAGTAATGTGGCAGGAAGTATGGCATCGAATAGTATTAGCCAAGGTTATTTTAATGAAGGAAATAATAATGCTAATGGAAGTTATATGAAAGATAAGTTGAGTGGGAAGGTTTAGGGTAGCAACTCTTCAATTTAATTTTTACACAGTTCATGTTAGCTGCATACCCTTCTCCGTCGCACCTATGTCTGTCTATAAATTGTCAGCTACAAATTGTCGGCAGTAGTCTTTTATTTGTTGTCGCACTTGCCTGAATTCCTCCTTGATTTCTTCTACTGTTCCTTTTGTTTTTGCAGGGTCTGTAAAGTTTTGATGAAACTTTTTTGCTGTTGTTGGAAAGAAAGGACAACGTTCTTTTGCATTGTCGCAAACAGTAATTACGAAGTCAAAATCAATGTTACGATATTCATCAATGTTGTTTGAAGTATGATGCAAAATATCAATACCATCTTCCTTCATGGTTTCGATTGCTCTCGGATTTACGCCATGTGTTTCAATACCTGCACTATACACTTCCACTTTGTCGCTTGCAAAATGTCGTAAATAACCTTCTGCTATTTGGCTTCTGCAACTGTTACCTGTGCAAAGCACTAAAAAATTTTTCTTGTTCATTGTTACACGAATAACCAAATGATATTAATGATGCAAAACTTCGGGTCAAAGCCAAAGATGAGTTGCAGCACAATCAATGATGTTGTGATGATAATTGCCTTTCGGTACTTTTTAGTTGCAACAATCCGTGCCGCAGCAAGATTTAGATTTCTCTGCATAAACTGTGATGCTAAAAATGCCTGTGTTTCCGGTTTTAAATTTGGTTAATTCTTCTTCGTTCAGGTAATCTTTCAAAATGTCGTCTGGGATTTTTATTGACTTTTCTTTTTGAATTGTTACGTTGCTAAAACCATTTGAGTTTATTAGCTCAAGATATGTTTCCTTTTGTATTGCACCTGAAACACAACCTGTATACATTTCAGCATCTTTACGCAAGCCTTGGGGAAGCTCGCCGATTAATACAACGTCTGAAATACTAAAATGCCCGCCGACTTTTAATACCCGAAAAATTTCTTTGAATACAGCGTCTTTGTCAGGCACAAGATTTAAAACGCAGTTGCTCACAATTACATCAGCAATGTTTGCGGAAACCGGCATTTTTTCAATGTCACCTTGCCGAAACTCTACGTTAGCAAAGCCCAATTTTTGTGCATTGGCTTTTGCTTTCTCTATCATGGCAGGCGTAAAGTCAATACCGATCACTCTTCCGTCTTCACCTGTTTCGTTTCTTGCAATAAAGCAATCATTACCTGCGCCGCTGCCCAAATCAATTACTATGTCGCCTTTTTTTAGTTTTGCAAATTGAGTTGGCAAACCACAGCCCAAACCTAAGTCTGCATCAGGATTATAGCCTTCCAGTAAAGTATAATCATCATTCATAATGTTATACACTTCGGTAGTACAACAACCAGAGCCGCAACATGATGATTGATTGGTTTCTTTATCTTGCAAAGCGATTTCGCTGTATTTCTGTCTTACGATTTCTTTGAGTTGTTCTGAATTTTCCATTTTTATTTTTTTTATGATTAACAACAATTATTTTTCTTGTTAAGCTTTGTAGCAATGTTTGTAAAGTAGTCTTGAAGTTTACCGATTGCTTTTTCGTCAACACAATAGCAAATGCTGTTGCCTTCAATATTCCCTTTTATCAGTCCTGCGTTTTTAAGTTCTTTCAAATGTTGTGAAATTGTCGGCTGTGCAAGTGGCAACTCGTTTACGATGTCGCCGCAAATGCAAGTGTCCACTTTGATTAGATATTCCATGATGGCAATTCTCGCCGGATGTCCTAATGCTTTGGTCAATGTCGCAATGGAATTTTGCTTGTCGGTAAAATGCTCGGTCTTTGTCGCTCCCATTTTCTAAATTTAATATTGCAATATTACGATAAACATTTTGTCAGCCAAATATTTTCTGTCAAATTTTTTGAAGTGTCCAAAAAAGTAGAGTGATTGAATTAGTCCTCTTTGAAGTGTAGAGTGTTCATCAAATTAGGGTTGCAGCTAACGATAGGGCTTTGTGCAGGTGGGGAAATAGGTCTTATGTATGAGTTAAGATAGAATGCTCTTTTTAATTTTAAGGAGTAAAATATTTATTCATCATTAAAACCTCCACCATGACCCAAATTAAGCAATTAGATTTTACAGGTAATACAATTTTTTGTGGACTGGATATTCACAAACTCAGCTGGCGTGTAAATATTCGTGACAAGGATATGGAACTTAAAGATTTTACTCAGCCTGCAGATGCCAATATATTGCATAAGCACCTTACTAAAAATTATCCCGGCGCACATTATAAGGTGGGATATGAAGCCGGCTTTTGTGGCTTTGGTATTCAACGTTCACTTACGGGGCTGGGTATTGAATGTGTACTTTTGAACGCAGCTGACATACCTAAAGGTGATAAAGACCGCAAGCAAAAAAATGATAAACGGGATGCCCGCAGCATCAGCCAGCAACTAAGTAACAAGGGTGATGTAAAAACCCTCTATGTTCCAACTAAACAATGGGAGCATGCCCGTACGCTGGTACGTAACAGGCAACAGCAAATAAGCGACAGCACCCGTTGCAAATGTCGCATCTGGCAGTTTCTTTATTTTAGTTCATTACCTATTCCCGATAAAGGCGAAACAGGACAATACTGGAGCGGTAAGTTTATACAAAAACTGGAAGAAATGGATTGCGCTGGTAGCGGTGAACTCAAGGCCACTTTAGCAATAAAACTGCAGGACTATCTGCATAAACGAAAATTGTTACTGGAA
This sequence comes from Chitinophagales bacterium, assembly GCA_038211085.1. GTDB lineage: Bacteria > Bacteroidota > Bacteroidia > Chitinophagales > Chitinophagaceae > Segetibacter. The sequence continues at coordinate 4,563 of JBBQVY010000208.1, forward strand.
AGCACACGAGCTATAAGAAAGATGTACAGGCTACAACCATACTGGTCCTTAATGAAATTGATACTGAGCATTCCTGGCATTGGTGAAATAAATGCAGCGATTATCTTGTTTGAACTGCAGGATATTTTCAGGTTTAAAACTTTTGACAACCTATGCAGCTATGTAGGACTGATACCCGATACAGATGATAGCGGTGAGACCAAAAGAAACAAAGGCCTTACCCACCGACGCAACAACTTCCTGCGGGAAGCTATCATCGAAAGCAGTTGGGTGCTTACCAAAAAAGATCCGGCCATGCTTATGAAGTATAAAGATTATTGCAAACGCATGCATAAAAATAAAGCCATCATAAAAATAGCCAGGCATTTACTGGCTCGAATAAATTATGTACTAAGAAAGCGAACTGCCTATGTAAATGGCGTGGTGGCGGGATAGACCTCATGCGTTTTTTAAAGGCATTGTTCTCAGGATTTCCCTGTAAAAAAAGAGAGACTGATAAAATATCAGCCTCTTTCATCGAACAGGAAAAATCCGTCGAAACTGGTTTATCCCTTGCAAAGTTGCACGCCTGCATTGCTTTGCGCTGTTTGAGCCAGTAACCTAAAATTAAAAAAAACTGATGTAATAAATACGAAAAGATTAACAGGCACACCCACCGCTTGACGGAATTTGCAGCTCAGTAGTTAACGGCCTGATGTCTGCTTTGAAATAGGATTCAGGTGTGCTATTTTAAAATTTAAAAGAGACCCTGTAGCGCCCTGGTGGAAGTCTACTCATAGAAGTGTGCTTTTTATATTAAACACAGTTCAAGAAAGCAATAGCATATGTAAAATAGAAAAAAATATTTTTTTAAAAGTGACGCAGCGAAAACTCATCATAGAAGAATTCCGTCTGCCCGGAACCGCTGCCGATTGAAAAACAAATGTACAAGTTTACTACAAAAGTTCGGCGATGCTGGTCAAGCCCGAACCACTGCTTGGATTTGTAAAAAAGTTTAGAATATATTCGTCGCCCCGCCATATAGCCAAACCGCCTGTTGCCTGCTGTACATTGTCAAGCACTTGGCATATTATGTCACATAGGCATGATAGCTAATTAGGAGTTTTCCAAATTTTCTGATTTGAATAATTCCTTTGTAATGATGCGGCAATTCTCAGCCAATTGATTTAGTGTACAAGTGATTAAATCAAGATTTGCCGGCACCCCTTTTTCGATTTCCCAAAAGTCAAAATAAAGAAAATTTTCTTCGCTAACATTATGCGAACCTTTCAATTGTTTGAATATAGCGAAAGCAAGATGCCGATTGTTTCCAATAAAGAATTTTGCAAAGCTTTCAAGTCCCTTATGTGTCCTTAATGTTAGCGTTATATAAAATTGTGTTTCCATATTATATTATTTAACTTGGTTTGAAATCACTAATGTTATAGGCTGACTGCTAAGGTTTGAATTTTCCCGCAAGGCTAATATTTTATTAGTGGTCTGTGCCCGAAAAATGAAGCCGATTAGAATTCCTACTAATCTGCATAGTTTTAATGAACCGACTTGCTTATCTTTTTGATATTTCTGTAAATATATTTACTCGTGGTTCTTAAATGACTTGGTTGTTTGTAAATAAATGTCCGTATGATATTAATCCAAATTGCCGTCATTAACATTGTAGCAGAAATTACTGTCAAAGTTAGTGGATACCAAAAGTCACTTAATAAATTTTGTGTTTTAGCTGCCAAACATAAGACGAGGCTGAATTCTCCGATTTGAGAAAGTAATGCACCTGCATAAATGCTGTTAAGCCAACTTTCTTTCAATAGACGAAATACTACTGCATTGATTGCACTGTTCACAAGAAGTATTATACCAACTATTAAAAGTATTAAACCAATGTGATGAGTTAAAAAATCAACATTTATTTGAAGTCCGATTGATAGAAAAAACAATGATAAAAAGAAAACCCTGAAAGGTATTAAGTTAGTGTCCAACCAATGCATAGACTTTGATTTAGAGATTAATATACCACCTAATAATGCCCCAATAGCTGCTGATAAATGAAGGATTTGTGTCAACAAGCCAAAACCAAAACAGAGTAAAAGCCCCACAAAAACTTGTGCTTCGTGGTCATTTTTCAATTTGTCAGGAAAATGAAAATTAATGTTCTTGCTACTAAATGCTACTCTTAAAAAAAGTGTTATGGCAATTGCCGAAATTGTAAGAGGAATTATTTGCTTAATATTTAATTTTTCTTGCCCTAAAAAATTTATTGCAAGTAACATAGGAACTAATAAAAAGTCTTGTAAAATCAGGATGCCCGAAGTGAGTGTTCCTAAAGTTGTTTTTATTTCATTATTTTTTTCAAGATATTCAAGAATGATGGCAGAACTGCTTAGACTGATTATAAACGAAAAAAGTATAATTTCTTTCCAACTCCATTCTTGATAAAAACCCAACAGGAAAATGAAAAGGAAACTTAAAAACAATTGGACAACCACACCAATTATTGGCTTGTTTATGTTTTTAGCCAACGTTTGGATTTCCATTTTTGTACCGATGAAAAACATTTGAATAAGCAAACCCAACTCCCCAATAACAGTTATTGTATAAGCATTTGAAAATACTTTAATGCAGTAAGGTCCTAAGAGTATCCCTGCAATAATGTAGGCGACAAAATAGGGTTGGTTTAATCTTTTTAATAACAATCCAATTAGTAAAATTGTAAGAAGCATTATTACAATGCTCTTTAAAAGTTGTTCAAAATTTATCAAAAGCAAAGTCATACTTGAAATAGCTTAAATAACAAGAGTTGCCTTTTTTTCGTTTAAGGCAACTCTTGAATTGAGGAAGTTTTTAATTAAGAAATTTGAATAAGCCTTGGTGGCTTTTGTTTTGCTTCCTCTTTTTTTGGAATGAGAAGATGCAATAAGCCATTCTCGTACTTTGCCTGGATTTTGTCAATATCCATTACCTCTTTCTGCAAAGTAAAAGTCCTTTGGAAAGATTGATAGCTAAATTCTTTACGAGAATAGCGGTCATCGTCCTTTTCCTCTTTTTCGGTGCTTCTTTCGGAACTGATTGTCAGGGAATTTCCGTCAAGCTCAACTCTGAAATCTTTTTTGGTCATTCCGGGTGCAGCCACTTCCACTTCATAATTCTCCGCAGTTTCTTTAATGTTAACTGCAGGAACTGTAGTGTTGGTGTCTGAGAAATTTTGGTTTCCCCAATTAAATAAATCCCGATTAAACAAATCGTCAAAAAGCACTGGCATTTGATTTAGCAGGCTTCCATTTCTTTTTACGAGTGTCATAGTTACCTCCTTTTTAATGGTTAATAAATAATTTTTAAAGAGGTAAAATCAACTTATGTGCCATCACAATTTTGGGCATTTTAAAATGAAAATTTGTCGTAAAATGACTAAAAAAATGTCAGTTTGAAAGTCAAAATTTCTGCCTTTTTTGGAGTCGTAATTTCTGTTTGCTTTGAATTTTAAGGCGTGTCCACGTATAGCAGGCAACTCGCCGATTGGCGTAGCCTTTTGTTCAAAGATAACATTGATTCTCAATAATTATCCGAACAAGAAATTTAGCTTTTTAACCAACAGGCGCAAAAAAAATAATACCTAATTCTGCTCATTCTCAATCACTTTACCAGGGTAGTCCTACCTCGTTTACCCCCTAATCATAATCAATTGGAAGAACATTTGCAGCTATTCTAAGAGTGAGTTAGAAAATGTGAGTACGATGTTTAAGAAAATGAAAAATATTGATTCGGCATTCCGTTATGTACGGGTGTTCTCCTTTGTGTTTATAGCAGCCTGTACAATCATCTCTCTTTTTATTGCTTACAAAAGTTACCAGTTAGCATCCCAATCTCAACAAAAGATTTTTATACTTGCCAATGGCAAAGCCTTAGAAGCATACTCTGCCGATAGAAAAGATAATGTTCCGGTAGAAGCAAAAGACCATGTAAAAATGTTTCATCAATATTTCTTTACCCTTGACCCTGATGAAAAAGTGATTGATGCCAACATTACAAGAGCCCTGTATCTGGCTGATGGTTCAGCTAAGAGACAATACGATAACCTGAAAGAAACC
>JBBQVY010000209.1:0-8589 GCA_038211085.1 Chitinophagales bacterium
CTTTCTTAAGATAAGTGAGTGAAGCAAAAATGACGCAATAAAAAAAGAGGAAGAACAATAAGTGCTGTAGCCATTCTATACCGGTTGCCTTTGTAATAACAACTACATGTTGTGCCTGCTCATTACGTTTTGCCCAAAGCACCCAACCATAAATGCTCATGATGGTATAATAGAGGTTAACAGACGCTTCGCCAAACAGACTGCCTTTAATACTCAAATAAATATAGATGATGGTATTTATCAGCCCGACAGGATATACCAGTATGTTTTCTTTTTTTGAAAACCAAACACTGCCGATACCTGCAATAACCGCTATAAACTCAAGCCAGGTAGTTTGCAAAAGTCCTTCGTAAAATTGTCTGTAAAAAGTAGATGGATCCAAATAGCTGGTTTTTGTAAAGATAAAGAAGCAACCATATTTGTCTTGCCGGCTATTGCTTTAGGGTGCATTCCATATTGTCGCTACTGTTTTTGTATTGCCCCAGCATTCATGCCGGGGGAAATGTATGAGCAAAAATCCTCTGGGCTTTAGCCAAAGCACTCTTTCAGAAACACATTCGGCTAAAGCCAAAACAATGATTTTAAATGGATCCCCGGCATGAATGCCAGGGCAATACTTTCGACCATTTGGAATGCATCCATTGATTTAGGCTTATGCAAATTCTAAGGTGAACGGGAAGCACAAAGCGCAATCATCTTTGTGACTGTAAAACCGGAATATTATTTCTTTTTTCTTACTTTATAAACCATACCCTTTATAGTTGGGAATGAAAGTAGGAAGCTTCCCGCAAGTTCAGGATCTGGTACAGACGACCTGTTTTTTCCTTCCAGTTGAAGCGGAATAGAAGATCGGATTATACAATTGCTACCCTGCTTTGATTGTATGATAGCCATTGTGAGCTCGTGATTCTTCCAACTCATACTCACCTCAAAAGCACCACGGGCAACTAACCCTTTTATATCTCCCTGCTGCCAGGCTGAGGGTAGTGCAGGCAGCAAATGCAACTCGCCCAAATGGCTTTGTAACAGCATTTCTGCCATGCCTGCGGTACCGGCAAAGTTGCCATCAATTTGAAATGGCGGATGTGCATCAAAAAAATTAGGATAGGTGCCCCCACCTTGCATAACCGTACCGGTAGTATTTGTGTATTGCAACAACTGGCGTATGAGGGTATAGGCATGATCGCCGTCTAACAGCCTTGCCCACCAGTTTATTTTCCAGCCTTTGCTCCAACCTGTGCCACCATCTCCCCTTAATTCCAGGGTTTTTTTTGCAGCCTCAAAAAATAGCTTGTTGTGTGTTGCAGAAATCTCGTGACCAGGGTATAAACCGTATAAATGTGAGACATGCCTGTGCAAAGGATCCGTCTCTTCAAAGTCTTTATACCACTCCAGCAATTGCCCTTTCGACCCTATTTGAAGCGGGTATAATTTACTGGCTGTCTGCTGAAGCGTTGCTCTTAAATCAGCATCAAGACCCAGCACCTTTGAAGCTTCCATAACATTGGAAAATAAATCCCTGATGATGGACATATCCATAGTAGTAGCTATGGAGATACCCTGCTCTTTGCCGGTGCTGTCTTTAAATTTATTTTCGGGGGTGGAGGAAGGTGCCGTTACCCAATATCCATTCTTATCCTTTACCAGCCAGCCTAATGTAAATATGGCTGCCTGTTTCATGATGGGATAGGCTGTATTTTTTAAAAAGATAAGGTCGCGGGTATATGCATAATGCTCCCATAAATGACGGCTAAGCCAGTTGCCGCCCATGTACCAGTTTGCCCAAACAGGATCACCCTGCCCAACATCGCCCACAGGGTTTGAAGTTGCCCATATATCGGAGTTGTGGTGCGCCACCCAACCGTCCAGTCCGTAAAATTCTTTTGCAGTACGGGCACCAGTAACGGATATATTTTTTATAAGGTCGAACATAGGCTGGTGCATTTCCGAAAGGTTGGTAACCTCTGCCGGCCAGTAGTTCATTTGTGTATTAATGTTGATGGTATAGTTGGAGCTCCAGGGAGCACGCAACTCTTTATTCCAAAGGCCCTGCAGGTTGGCGGCGGGACCGCCGGGTCTTGAGCAGGAGATAAGCAGGTAGCGTCCATATTGAAAGTAAAGTGCTTCGATACCAGGATCGTAAGCACCTTTTGAGTAAGTCATCAAGCGTTCATCTGTTGGTAGAAAGCTATTAGCGTTTTGGGCAATGGAATCTTTCAGTTGAAAATTTACCCTGTTAAAATATTTGCTATAATCCGTTAAGTGTTTTTGCAGCAAAGTTATGTATGGTTGTATAATGGCTTTTGAAATTAAAGACTTCGTAACAGCCTGCTCGTCTTTTCCCTGCGAAGCAGGACATTTATCAAAACCATTGAAGCTGGTAGCCGCAGCAATAAATAACAGTACTTCAGTTGCATTGCTGACATGTATACCTGTAGTATCTGTTTGTACCGTTCCACCCTTTGCTACCGCTTTAATACGGTATTGAAAATGCATTCCATTACATTCGGTTGCATCATCATAAACTACATGCTCCCTGCCTTTTGGATTGTAATAACTTGGGTCAACATGGCTGGGTGCTCTGCCACTAACCACCAGTTCGTTATTTCCATTTGTACTAACGGTATATCTTAACTGGCTACGTGAGGTTACATTAAATCGTAAGGCATTCTTTTTATTCGCCGTAAGCCGGATCACTAGTATGTTACCAGGGAAAGATGTGAATGCCTCTCGTTTATAGGTTACATCATCTATTGAAAAAGAGGTTGAAGTTATGGCCGTGCTGATATCAAGTTCGCGATGGTACCGTTCGGCTTGTTTACCGTTAAAATCCTGGTGAATAATCACATCACCCATTGGCAAATAAGACTCGGTAAAATAACCCTGCATCTTCTTTGTAAGCTCACTTGCTTTGGAATAATCTCCGTCCTCCAGTAAAGCTTTGCGTATTGCAGGCAGGTACTCTTTTGCAGTTGGATTGATGGATTGCTGTACCGGTCCGCCACTGTATAAAGTGCTTTCATTTAGTTGTATCAGTTCGTGTTCAACCCCACCAAATACCATAGCACCTATATGTCCATTGCCCAGTGGTAAAGCCTCTACCCATTGCGTTGCAGGTTTGTTATACCAAAGCTTTAATGATTGCTGGGCTGTTGCAATATTCAGCATGGAAAGGGTAAGAAATGTAAATAGGCAAGTGCGCTTCATGTGGCAGGTTTTAAGGGAACAACTATTTATTAAAAATAGAAGTATGCCACGAATGCACGAATGTTATTTTGAACCAGGGCTGCATGGAGATTTTTGAACCACAACGACACGGTGGCACAACGGTACACAACGTTATTTTCTTTTGAGCCACTAAGGCGCAAAGGCACTAAGTAGCACGAAGGGTTAAAGAAGTAAGCCACGAATGGGTTTCTGTATGTTTTCCAGGAGATCCTGACATGCGTCAGGATGACTGCATTTAGTTGACCTTATTCACAACTGACCACTCACCACTCACCACTCACCATTGACCAATGACCAATCACTCCTTTTCCCATTTATCCACCACCCTGACAAATGCACTACGGCGGGGTGCCGGCATAACAGAGTGCTCTCCTTTTACTGCCTTCCAGATTACTTCGCTAAAAATTAAATCGGGTATGCGGTCTTCTTTGGTAAAGTCGAAGGTCTCACTCAGTTTGGCGCTGGCTGTTGTAGCAGTGTTGCGTTCATCCAGATTTATGTTTGCGGGTACTGATGTGAAAGACTTTAGGTTGGGCATATTTGTAAAGGACCGCCACATGGGTTGGGCAGCCGCATCGTACTGGCTCATGGGAGGAAGGCCCAATATCAGCTCCATAGTCCGCAACATAGATGAGGTGGAATACATGGTATGATCCACAAATCCTCTTTTAACATGAGGCCCTGCAACATAAGCGGTTGTCCTGTGTGCATCCACATGGTCAGGTCCGTTTTGCGCATCATCTTCAACAATAAACACCACACTCTCTTTCCATACCGGGCTTTTTGATAAGTAGTCTACAAACATTCCTACGGCAAGATCATTGTCGGCTACATGTGCAAAAGGGGTTGGCCGGCCGAGGCGCAAGCCCTCAGTATGATCGTTTCCAAAACGCATGGAGTTAAACTGGGGTAGGGCATTGGCAGCAACCAGCGAGTCAAACTCGCGGCGCCACTGGTGAAAACGTATGGTATCCTGTACCGACAAAGTGTAGCCGGTGTAGTATGGGCAAAAATGATCTTTCAGCACGGGTATGTTTGGTTTTCCGTCGTCGGCAAACTCGCCATACGTTCTATAGCTTACGCCTGCACGCTTGCAGTAGTCCCAAATAAAACCTCTTTTGGGATTGGCAACCTCAATCTTTCCTTCGCCGGGATATGAGCCGCCGCGACCTCCGTAACTCGTTACCCAGTTCTTTTCAAGATAGTCGGTTGCATTGGCTGCCGTGCTCCAGTTATGTCCGTCGGCACTCACTTCGCCATCGGCATAAAAATTATCGAGCAACACAAACTCTTTTACCAACTTGTGTTGGTTGGGTGTAATTTTCTCTCCAAACAACACAAGGTTTTTATCGCCATTGCCTTCAGGTATATCGCCCAAAACCTGGTCGTAGGTACGGTTTTCTTTAATAATGTAAAACACATGTTTTATGGGAGAAGCGTCACCCACCTTCATAGGTATGGGATTTCCTTTTTCGCCTGCGGCTAATAACTCACCTTTTTTGGTATAAGGAGTGTTTTTATAAACTGCCCTGGAATAAACAGCAAGGGTGGCATCCGTTGGTTCATCAATTATTGACAACGTACCTTTCATTAAACCACCAATATAACCCGAGCGAACCTTTGCAGATGTATCGCCCAAATGACGTTCTACCAATTGTTCGGGCCTGACTGGCACGGGTCCGGTAGGGTTGGCAAATGACGAGAAGCCTTTGCCGTTGCTGACAAAAATCTTTTTACCAACTACTTTAATATTGGTGGGGTACCAACCGGTTGGAATGAAACCTTTAGAACGGCTTTTACCTGCAACTGTCACATCAAAAACTGCGAGGCAATTGTTATCGGCGTTTGCTACGTACAACGTTTTTTCGCTGGCCGATAAAGCAAGCCCGTTTGATGTTGAGCCCTCCGGTGCATTTGGGTATAAAGCTGCATTTAAGACTTCAACCTGCTTACGTTTCTTAACATCAATAACTGAAACACTGTTGTCGTTGGCATTGGCAACATATAAAGTGCTACCACTTTTATTCAACAGCAACTCGTTGGGATTATCACCCACTTTTATTTCGGCTGTAATCTTTTTCAACTGTGTGTCGAACACCACTATTTTATCCGCACCCCAGACTGAAATGTACAATTCCCGTTTGTTGGGGGATAATAAGCAGGCATAGGCTTGTTTGCTTAGTTCAAGTTCTTTTACGATGTCTTTAGTGGTAAGATCAATAACATACAAGGAATTATTTTCCTTGGTAACTACGTACAATAACTTAGCTGCATCATCAATATCGATACCCGTTGGTGAAATTTTTACCGGCCACTTCTTTCCTAATCTAATAGTATCATTCAACTGTAATTTATTATTGATGATGGCATACTTTAAAATGATGTTGTCATTTCCACCCGATGCATACAGAAACTTTTCATCGCTGCTAAACTTTAAGCCATACCACGATACCGGGATGATTTCGTTGTCAAGTATTTTTTCGGTGCGGGTATCTATCAATTGAAGGCTTTGAACGCTCTGGCCATTGTTGGTAACAGCCATGTATTTTTTTGAGGAAGACAAAGCCAGGTTCAAAGGAAGATCTCCTAAGGGTAACGACTTACCTGCCGGAGATAAATGCCATCCATTTGGAAGCCTTACCCTTTTATTGGTTAGTGACTGTTCAAGGGCTTTGCCGGGTTGCGCTGAAATTTCTGCAGCGCAAAAAAGTGTGGTAAATGCAATGATCAGATGCTTCATAAATTAATTTTTCGATTTTAGAAACCATAACGGGCGCCTATCTGAATTTGATAGGGCGTACCGTTTGCCTGCTGAACACCTACATTTTCGTTTACCCTGTAGGTATACTCTTTGGTGGCCTGGTTAAAACCAGTTACAAATAAAAGGGTTTGGGTTGAAAAGGTACTCAGGTTAAAATTTCTGCCCCAATCTTTATTCAACAGATTAGCGAAATTAAAAACATCCACACTTAAGGTAATCTTGTTGGTCTTTACTATTTTAAATTCTTTTGTTAAACGAAGATCAAATATACCGGAGAAAGGATTTTCACCACCATTACGGTCGGCTATTGTACCTAAATTTTTACGAATATAATCAGCAGCACGGTTGTCAGGGTTGCTCAGCACTTTTTCCATAGAAGCTTTAATAGCAGCAGGTGTTTTAGAATCATTAGGGTCGAAGATAAAAGCCAGGTCATTATCGTTACCGGGTCCTCCAACAAAATCGCCGTTAATATCAGCATCAACCGTAAGCGTATAACGCGTGCCACCAATACCCGTAAACCGGCCACTCAGATTAAAGCCTTTAAAAGTTGGTAACGATCCAAAAGCTACCACTTTATGCCTGAACTGGTTGTCTGAAAAATTGATTTCAGAAAGGTCGCGGGGATCTGATTTTACAGGACGGAAAGTACTGGTGTTGGCCACATTACCATTGTAAGAGGTATTGTCTTTTGTAATGTTGTAGGTATAACTAAAGTTCACATAACCATCGCGGTAGTAGCGAAACTCGCCATCGAAAATGGCAATTTTTGAATTTAATTTGGCACCATTGGTAAACTCTAGCGCTCTGCCTACTTCCTGTGTTTTTCTTCCCTTTACATTGTCGGTTATGCCTGCGGCAGAAATAGAAGCTGCAGGTACAAATACACCGCGTCCGCCCTCATTAGCCAAAGTAAAAAATGGCTGGTCAACCAAATTGCGATCGAGGTACACATAGTTGTTGTACGTGTGCGAGTACAACAGGTTTACACCCAGCCTTAGCCTGTTGTTCATTAGTATTTTGTTGTACGAAATATTTGCTTTAAAAATGCTGGGTACCTGCAGGTGGGCATCGTTTAAATTAATGGTTGAAACACTTTTAACACCGGGAATAATACCCGGCGCTGTTGATGGATCGTTTCGGTAAGCTGGAAAATTAGGTACCGGCACCAGGTTAGTACCATTGCTACTGCGGGTAACATCTATGGCTGCCACTTTAGTACCGCTGTTTTGAATATTGTTTACCTGTGCATAGGTAATTGGGTTTGCTGAAAAAATGCCTGCTCCAAATTTAAAAATGTCTGTTCGCTTACCCTTCATATCCCAGGTTATTTGCAAACGTGGTTGTATGTTGTTCCAGTCGGTAGGGTTGTTATCAGTTCTAAGGCCCAGTTCTTCTTCAACTATAGGGTTATAGTCGCCGGCGGTAAGGTAGCTCGTAACATCGTAACGTAAACCCAGCGTTGCATCTACATTTTTAGAAAGCATGGTTTGCACTTGCCCAAATAAACTGGCATTCAATACATATTGTTGTACCGAAGGTTTTCCGTTTATGGGTACTTCACGTGCATAACGCGACGCGTTCAGGTTATCAAAATCGGTAAGGCTGTTAAAGATGAAACGGCCATTTTGTTCGTTTGAAATATAGGTATCCAAATAGGTAAGTGTATTGTCGGTACCAAAAGTAAAATTGTATTTACCCTTTGTAAAGTATGATGTGTTGATTAACTGGTATTGGCTTTCCAGGTTGTCCTCCGGTGTAAAGCGTTGCCCACCTAATTGTACGGTTGTATTGCCTTGTGTACCATTGGGCAAAACAGACCTTACAGTAACAATAGCTCTCGGAATATTTGCGGATGGCAGCTCTTTATTTGGTACATAATTACGTGTAGCCCTTTGGTACTGAAACTTGAATTCGTTCAAAAAATTAGGGTTCACCTGTGTACGCAACGATACCAGCGCACTGTTCTCCTGCGACTTAAAATCGCCCCAAACTTCAAAAAGATTAATGCTGCTGTTGTCGTTTACGCTGTTAGGATTATTCCAGTTGCTAAAGTTGTTACGAAACGTCAGGCGGTTTTTAGCATTTATCTGCCAGTCGAGACGTAATAAAAAAGTATTGGCAACGGTACTTCTTCCAAACTCGCCTACCTGTTTGCTGTTGCTTAAACCATATTTGGTACGGGCAATGTTTAATACGGTATCAAGGGCACCTTTACTTATGCGGTTGGCAATAGCATCAGCATCGGTACGTAAGTCTGCAATAAAGAATGGCGCTGAAGCATCCTCCCGGTCGAAGGCAGTAAAAAAGTGTAATTTATTTTTTACAATGGGGCCACCCAGGCTAAAACCGTATTGGTTGTTGTTAAACTGCTGGCTTCTTTTATTACCCCTTATGTCGTTGGGGCTGGCCAGTGCATTGCTTCGGTGGTAGTTAAAAACACTACCGGTAAATTTGTTGGTACCCGACTTGGTTACAGCACTAATAGCACCACCACCCTGCCTGCCCTGCGCAACATTGTATACATTGGTAATTACCTCAAATTCGCGAATGGCTTCAAGCGATAATGAAAATGGGCCTCTGCCTATTTCGCCACTGGT
>JBBQVY010000210.1:0-8589 GCA_038211085.1 Chitinophagales bacterium
TGTAGAAGAAGGCAGTATATATGCCGGGGTTCCCGCTAAGAAAGTAAAATCTATTTCCCCCGATAAAATAAGTGGAGAGATCAATCGCATTGCTGACAATTATCTTACCTACTCATCGTGGTTTAGCAATTATAATGAAGCCCCTGTAAAATAAAAAGTTACCTCATGTCGTTTAATCACATACGCTATGACAAAAACCCACCAGTAATGGAATTTTGTTTTAGAAGGAAAGAAGTGTCAGGAAACCAATTGGTGGTACTCCTGGCTTATGCAAGCATAACCTAAATATTTAAAAACTTACCTGGCTGCTACCATGAAACCTCAAATGAACAATATTCCAGTAGATGCTTCCATATTAGATGCTGAATGGTTAATGATACATGCCGACAGGTTTTTATCGGACAGGGACAGGATTATTTTGCAGGAAAAGGCTTTCATTATTGACCGCGATTTTTCACCCGCTGCCAGCCATTTACCTAATTATGCCTCGTCTGAAAAAGGTTATACAGAAGATCAAAAACCCAATATTTTATAATTAAACTTCTTGTCCTATCTTAATAAGGTATATCCAAACAGTTTAAACTTCTTATTAATGAAAAAGAATTTATTTCTTTTATGTATGGCCGTTTATTGCTTTACCGGGTGTGCTGTTAAGTATGGCTGTCCCAGTAATGGCAGAAATATTGGTGCAGAGAAATTGCTTTCGGGCGATCCTAAAGTTGCCAAAGAGGTAAAGAAGGCCGGAAAATTTAAAGGCGGAAAATTCTGATCTTAAAAATCACAACCTATGAGCTACCAATTAACGAATGCGTACGGAACCATTGAAGCAGTTATTGATGACAACTGCAGTATGAAAAAATTTTTTAGCATTGCTACTATGCTTGCCTCTGATTTAAACGTACAGTTTACAGAAAAAACAGATAATACAGATACGATCGACTGGCAGTTTATCTACAAAAACCACCCGCTTAAACTTCACTACAACATTTACAATGGCGTTTCTATATGTACTGCAAACCGGGAAGATAACGAGGCAGTGCATGAACTTGCCATGTTATTGGAGCACCGGTATTTTTAGTAGTGCTTATCGCTCATTGTATCCAGTATACTCAGGTAACTAACATAACGGTCAGCACTAATGTCATTGCTGTTAACGGCTTCCTTTATAGCACAACCCGGCTCATTAATGTGTACACAATTATTAAACTGGCACTCGCTCATTAACCTCCGCATTTCAGGAAAATAATGCGCCAGTTCATTCTTTTGAATATCAACTACCCCCAACTCACGTAGCCCCGGTGTATCAATAATTTTTCCACCAAAAGGCAGGTCAAACATTTCGGCAAATGTTGTAGTGTGTAAACCTTTACCACTCCAATCGCTCACCTCCTGTGTTTTTAAATCAAGCTTAGGAAAAATGGCATTTATAAATGTTGATTTACCTACACCGCTATGCCCGCTTAACAGGGTAATCTTGTCTTTTAATAACTCTTTAATTTCTTCAACACCTGTGTTTTTAGCCAGGCTCGACAGCATGACCGTATAACCACATGCTTCATAAATTTCTTTTACTTCCTCAAACTTTTCCATTTCCTTTTTACCATATACATCAGCCTTATTAAATACAATAACAGCGGGTATGTGGTAGGCTTCTGATGAAACTAAAAAACGGTCAATAAAGCCCTGCGATGTTTTGGGATCTTTTAGCGTGGCAAACAACATGGTTTGATCCAGGTTGGAAGCCACAATGTGGTGTTGTCTTTTGTTATGGGGCGAAGAACGGGCTATATAATTTTTACGATCATCGATAGCAGTAATCATGGCATTGTCGTCAGTCTCCTGTTCCCTTTCCATGGTTACTACATCACCTACAGATATAGGATTTGTTGAGGTAAGGCCTTCAATTTTAAGCACCCCTTTTATACGGGCATTATAAAATTTACCTCCTTCGGCCTTAACCGAATACCAGCTTCCTGTTGATTTATAAACCAGGCCTTTCATGCTGAGAATGGCATTTCACTATTATGCGTAACTGTATTCATTGATTTGTCTTTTACTGTATGTTCAACAAAAATATTTAAAGCACAGGTGTTGAGCGGGAAAAAGAAAAACTAATTCAAAAATGCTATGTAGATTTTAACTACAGGAAGTGATTGCTATTATGGAAACTTTTTAAACACGGTATATCGTAAAACAATCTCCAGTAGCAGTAAAGCAAAAGCAGCAATTAGCCAGGGTAAATATTCTTCTGAAAAACGGTTGTAACTCGTTACTTCAATAGTTGATTTTTCCAGTTGGTTGATGCTTGTATAAATTTTTTCAAGTGCATCACGGTCTGTTGCATGAAAATATTGTCCCCCGGTTTCATTAGCAATATCTTTTAGCAGGACTTCATTAAACTCCAGCTTCTTTTTATTATTCATTTTACCAAATGGCGTTTCAACCTGCTCATCAATTTCCTTCTCCGATCCCACACCAATGGTATACACTTTTATCTTATAAAGCTTGGCCATTTCTTTGGCAATATCGGGTGGAATGGTTCCCCCAAAATCAACACCATCCGTCAATAATATAACAATCCTGCTTTTTGTTTTTGAAGACTTTAGCCTGTCAACACTGGTTGCCAAACCTGATCCTATTGCGGTACCATCTTCGGTAAGATACCCGCTTTGTATGCGGCTAATTTGCGAAAGCACGGTGTTTTTATCTGTTGTTAGCGGGCATAGCGTAAAACTTTGCCGGCTAAATATTACCACGCCAATTCTATCGCCTGCACGGGCATTTACAAAGTCGAGTGCAACATCTTTTGATGCCTGCAAACGGTTGGGTAGAAAGTCCTTTTCTGTCATGCTTCCACTTATGTCAAAACACAACACAATGTCTATTCCTTCGCCCTGGGTTTGTTGCTCTGTAAACTTATGCTGAGGACGGGCAAGCGCTACTATAAGTGCGGCAATTGCCAAACACCTCAACACAAAAGGAAAATGCTTTAACCACGTGCGGTTGCTACGCACATCTTTTATAAAATGTGTTGTGGTTATGATCATAGATCCCTGGCGAACCATACTGTTTTTTCTATACCAATAAATCAGAAATGGTATGAGTACAAGGAGACCTAGCACGTATGGGTAGGCAAAGCTGATATTTTGAAACCACTCGTATAACATCAGCTTTGTTTAAGATTAGGTTGAAGACGACCGGTTTCTGCAGCAACTTTTTCTACCATTTGTAAGGCAACCGGTATAGATTGTTCGTTTTCAAAAGCAGGTGGCTGGTACTTGGCAAACTTAACGGTATCGGCCAAACGCAATAGTTGTAAAAAGGAAGTTTTTGTATCCTGGTTTACAGGCAATGCATACAAATTAACCATCCACTCATCAGTAGTTTGCTGCAACGATTTATGGTGTAATTGCAAATGAAAATACTGCCGGGTAATGTCAGTTAATCTTTGGTAATGTTGCTTCACTTTATTTTGACCAAAAAGATTTTCTACGCTTAACTTATCCAGTTCCTGCACTGCCCATTGCAGCGGAGTAAGGTTACCAGTTAGCGTTGGTGCTTTTACACTAACTACTCTTTTTTTGCGCATCAAGATTATGATAGCTATAAGGGAGATGAGCGTTATTAAAGCGATGAGTATAATTGCGAGATATGATGTTGCCTGTTGAACTTCTACAATGTCTTTAATATCGTGGTAGTCCTGTAGTTGAGAAACATCTACGGGCAATATATCCAGCTCTATCGGTGCGGTTGTGTAGGTAGTATTATTACTCCCAATAACGGTTAAGGCTGGCAACTGCCAGTGTCCGCTATCAAATGAAGTTATGGCTATAGTTTGCTGGTAAATGGTATTACCTGCAATGTCAATGGTATCTATCTTACTTCGCTTAACAACTTCTATATGATTAACAGAATCAGGTAAGTTGAACCATTGAGAAATCGCCTGGATATTGTCGGCTTTAAGTAGCAGGTTAATTTGCTCACCAATAAGTATTTTATCCCTGTCTGCTTTTGCGCTAACATTCTGTCCAAATGTAACGGCGGCAGAACAAAAACCTATTACAAACAATACCCAAAACTTATATGATATGTAGTGCTTCACTTATGCTCTTCGAATAAAAAATTGTTGTAACAGTTTTACATAATCTTCCCCGGTTGCAACCTGCATCAGGTCTGCACCGGCTTTTCTAAAATTAACTTTGGCATCGGCAAGCACTTTTAAAAATTGCTCGTGGTATTTAAAGCGGGTGAAGGTATCGCTGGTATCCAGTAACATTGTTTTACCGGTTTCACTATCTATTACCTGCAGCAATCCTGCATTGGGTAAATTTTCATCGCGTTTATCGTATACCTGAATGCCAACCACATCGTGTCGCTTTGCAGCTACACGCAATACATCGTGATAGCCTGCATCGGCAAAATCGCTTAACACAAATACAATGCTTTTATGCCTGGTGGCATTATTTAAAAACTTAAGCGCTTTAACCACTTCGGTGTGGGCCGAATGTGGCTTGAAACTTAATAATTCACGCACCATATACAATACATGGTCGCGGCCCTTTTTTGCCGGGATAAATCGTTCAACCCTATCGCTAAAAAATATAAGTCCAACTTTATCGTTGTTACTTATTGCAGAGAAAGCTAGCACCGCACACATTTCTGTAATCAGGTCCTTTTTACTCTGCCTGAATGTTCCAAACAAACTGCTGGCGCTAACATCAATCAACAAATAAACAGTCAACTCTCTCTCTTCCTCAAACAGTTTGCTGTACGGATGACCCATTCGTGCCGAAACATTCCAATCAATAAACCTGGTATCATCACCGGCCTGGTATTCTCTCACTTCCTTAAACGCCATACCCCTACCCTTAAACGCAGTATGGTACTCACCCGTAAACAAGTGATTGGTTAACCGCTTACTGGTTATCTCCAGCTCACGAACCTTTTTTAGTATGTTGGCGGTAGTCATGGTTTAAAGTTGACGGATGACAGTTGACGGATGACAGATAAAGTATGTCTCTCTTTTCACTCTTTTGATAAAATTCATCAAAAACAAAATTCATTTTTTTGACTTACTTTAAGATTTCATGGCTACATCGTTGTATCATGTTCATTCCGGTTTATCGGAACTCTCTTGTACTTTAATTTTTTATGGCAGCAACAAACGAATAATGTTTGACAGTTAGCAGCTGTTAGAAAGATAACATCAATTACACTCCCTCTAATTATTTTAAATCAGTTCTGTTTTCATAAGACCTTATCAAGCCATTTATAATTCGCACCTCTTCATCTATCATCAATTCTAAATTTCTATATGTTACTTCATTTATGAACTCTAACATTAGTGCAATACTTAATTGCGTTTCAAGTTCATACAACGACCCTCTCGATATATGCAAAAACTGGATAGTATCCTTCTTGTAATTTCTTCCTATTCCTTCGGCAATATTAGAAGGGATAGAAATTACTGCTCGTTTAATTTGTGACGTTAAAGCAAACAACTCATCCTTAGGAAACAACTTGGTCAACACATAAATTTCCTTTACAATTTTCATAGCCAGTTTCCATGCTTCAAGGTTTTTGTAAGTTGTCATAACAAAGTTTTTAAGTACAATGTCAGTTATAAATTGATGAATGAAGACTTACAAGTACAAGTGTGCGACGCAAGAATGAAACACAGAGGTATGAAGCGTGGCTCCCAAAAATTTTTGCACTTGCCTATCTAAATTAGCGATAACCCACTCTACATAACTCCGATCTTTATCACCTAACCTATTATGTCTGTCATCTGTCAACTGTCATCCGTCAACTCAACTACGGCACCTGAATACTTCCCAAAATTTCATCTACCAGTTTTTCGCTGGTTATGTTTTCGGCTTCGGCTTCGTAGGTTAGGCCAATCCTGTGGCGCAATACATCTTTGGCTATAGCCTTGACATCGTCTGGTATAACAAAGGCACGTTTATTCATGAAGGCATAGGTTTTTGCTGCCAATGCCAGGTTAATACTTGCCCTTGGTGAACCACCGTAACTTAGTAAGGGTTTCAATTTTTCTAACCTGTATTGTTCAGGAAATCTTGTGGCAAAAACAATATCAATAATGTATTGCTCCACTTTATCATCCATATAAATTTGCCTTACCAGGTTTCGTCCATTTATTATTTCGTTAATGCTTACTACCTGGTTTATTACCGGTAGTGCCTGGCCCTGTACCTGCTGCCTTATTATGGCTTGCTCTTCTTCACGGGTGGGATAACCCACCACAACTTTTAGCATAAACCTGTCCACCTGCGCTTCGGGTAAGGCATAAGTTCCTTCCTGCTCCAAAGGGTTTTGCGTGGCCAACACTAAAAACGGCTCCTCCAGTTTGTGCGTTTCATCGCCTATGGTTACCTGTCTTTCCTGCATGGCTTCCAACAAGGCACTTTGCACTTTTGCGGGGGCACGGTTAATTTCATCCGCTAAAATAAAATTGGCAAAAATGGGACCCTTCCGAATTAAAAATTCGTTGCGTTGCTGGTTGTATATCATGGTACCTACCACATCGGCGGGTAACAGATCAGGAGTAAACTGTATGCGGCTAAACTTAGCATGTATGGCCTGCGCCAGCGATTTGATGGTAAGCGTTTTAGCCAGGCCTGGCACACCTTCTAACAAAACGTGACCATTGCTTAACAACCCAATTAGCAACCGGTCAACCATGTAAGATTGGCCTACTACTACTTTGCTTAACTCGGAGCGTAAGCGATCAACAAATAATGCAGCATGCTGAATTTTTTCGTTTATGATCCTGATATCTTCTGCCGTTTGCATTTAAAAATTTTAGGCGGTGAAAATAAAACTAAGGCCATGAAATCTCATGGCCTTGAAATGAATTTTTAATATAAACTGTTAATTTAAGAAGCGGTAGTGCGCTGTTTGTATCGCTGTTCATCAGTTTTTACCTTGTTCCAATACTTCCTGTTAACAATAAGCATTCCAAAACTTTCGCCATGCTCTTTGTTAAGATGCTTGTGGTGCATTTTATGTGCCCACCGAACCACGCGAATAAAAGTGTTGTTGCTACGGGTAAAAATTTTAAACCTCTGGTGAATAATAATGTCGTGAACAATAAAATAAGCCAGGCCATATGCCGCTATACCTGCACCTATGCTTACAACTACATAAGCCTCGTTCATGCTGCCCAACATAATGCACAGCCAGCTTGGAATGGCAAAAATTAAAAAGAATGCATCGTTTTTTTCGAAGAAGCCGGGACCCTTGCGATGGTGATCTTCGTGCAGGTACCACAGCCATTTATGCATAACATATTTGTGCATAGCCCATGCTATAAACTCCATAAATAAAAAGGTGGCAATTGTTATGAAAACGTAAAGAATCATTGTAAAAAAGTTCGTAAAGCTCCAAAAAACAGGAGTTGTATGATTAACAAATGTACAGCGAAATGGTTTTCTTTATCGAACCTTAACCTTCTGAAAACAGCCAGTAAAAGACTACTAATGACAAACCAGCAGAGATAGTTAAAATAGGGAATTTCTCCTGTTCCGTTCCATTGCCAAAAGCCTAATTTAACTGCAACCGGTTCCATCATCCAGTCAAAGATTGTGGTTAACAAGGCAGCATCCATAATGAATGAAAAGTTCATTACCGCCGGTGATAAAATTCGACCATCCTGGTTGTATTTCATTTGTAACCAGTTATGGTAAAGGGTAACAACCACTCCGCTGCAATACACCACAATAAACCAATTGATACCAATAAGTAAAGGCACATTAAACACCTTTTGCCCAAGCACATTTCCATACTGATAATTTCCAAATAGTAAACCTGTTTTAACGCCGATCATCTCAACAGCCATTCCCGTAATAAAGCATAGAACGATGAATCCAAAAAATGCAGCATTCTTTATTTGTGTGAGTAACACCAAGACAAAAACAATTATGAGATTTAGAGGTGTATTGTCTATAAACCATTGGCGGTTAGCAGTAAACATTCCAATAAGGCCCGAAACATGGAATAACAGGGTTATGAACGTTGCCAGGTGGTACTTATTTAATGACTTTGATACCCGGAGATTGTTTTGCATTATGTTGACGGCTTTAACTTATCGTCGCTGATGAGTTTACTCACCAGCCTGGCGCTATGCAAACATAAGGGTATCCCTCCGCCGGGATGTACGCTTCCACCTACAAAATACAATCCCTTAATTGTTGAATGAAAATTGGGATGACGTAAAAAAGCAGCCAATTTTCCATTTGAGCTCGTACCGTACAGGGAGCCCATATACGATGAGGTCTTTTCTTCTATATCAACGGGATCCATCACCTGTTCTTCTTCAATTAAAGGCTCAATATCTTCTTTCAAAATCCGGTTCAATTTTGCAATGACTGCCTTTTTGCATTGTGCTCTCCACAATGTCCAGTCTTGCCCGGTATTAGCCGGAACATTCACCATTACAAACCAGTTTTCTTTCCCTGACGGGGCATGCATGGCTTCCATTTTACTGGTAATGTTTATGTAGATGGTAGGATCGTGGTATATGGTGCCGGTTTTAAAAATGTGGCTAAACTCAGCCTCGTAATTTTTACT
>JBBQVY010000211.1:0-8568 GCA_038211085.1 Chitinophagales bacterium
GATGCACAACAGAAAGATTACATACCGGCAAACCTGGGTATAGGTGTAGCTTATACCAGCGTTATCGACGAAATAAATAAAATAACTTTTGGGGTTGATGTTAATAAATTAATGGTACCAACACCACCGTCGTTAACTGACAGCGCCGCATTAGTTGATTATAGAAGCAAGAGTGTAATAAGCAGTTGGGCAAGTTCGTTTGGCGATGCCGGCGGCTTTAAAGAAGAGTTGAAAGAGTTCCAGGTATCGTTGGGTGCTGAGTATAGCTATAACGAACAGTTTGCTTTTAGAGCAGGTTATTTTTATGAGGACAAATTAAAAGGTAACCGCAAATATTTTACGTTGGGTGCCGGTTTAAAATACAATGTGTTCGGTCTAAATTTTTCTTATTTAATTCCTTCGGGTAATGGGGTTAACCGCAACCCGCTTTCAAATACTTTGCGCTTTAGCCTGGTGTTCGACCTGGATAGTCAAAATACTGCTGCAAAGTAAATCTTCATAATACTACAAAGTAAAAGCGTGGATCCATTCCACGCTTTTTATATGTGTAGTAGCCTGTTCTAAAAGTCTTTTATCTGGCTGGTAGCTTAGGCTTTTAAATTAAAAAATTTGTAAGGCTATGGTTCAGATACATGGGCAACAATGAATATCAAATTGTAATCCTAATTATTAATCAAAATTTTATTTGTACTTCAATAAGCTTCTTTTACATTTGAAACCAACTAAACCTTTATTGTGATTGCATTCGTAAGAGGAAATTTTATTGTAAGGAATCCTGCTCTTGTTGTTGTGGATGTTAATGGTGTTGGTTATGAGTGTCATATAAGTTTAAATACCTATTCGGCTATTGATAATAAGGAGAGCGGCCAGCTGTTTACCTATTTGCACCTTTATGAAAATGGCCAAACGTTGTACGGCTTTGCCGAGCAATCAGAGAAGGACCTTTTTATTCAGTTGATCAGCGTATCTGGTGTGGGTGCAGCTACAGCCCGGATGATGTTGTCTGGAATGAGGCCCGAAGAAATAATCAGGGCCATTGTTCAAGGCAATGCACGCCAGCTTGAAAGTGTAAAAGGTATTGGAAAGAAGACAGCCGAAAGGTTGGTTTTAGAATTGAAAGACAAACTAAGTAAACAGGCCAACGAAATAATTATATCTTCTACTGTAAACAATAGGGTTGAGGCAGATGCGTTAAATGCATTGATTTCACTGGGGATTGCCCGCCAAATGGCCGAACAGGCAATTAAAAAAGCCCTTTCAGCTACACCGGAAATTCTGCCTTTGGAAGAATTATTAAAAAGAGCTTTAAAAAATGTATAGCCTATAGCCTTGAATTGTACTTAATCAGCGTCACCTTATTTTGTTTCGTCAGTTTCACTTATTCCTCGTATTCAGTATTCTAGCTATTGCCTTTGGCCCGGCCGGAATGCGTGTGTATGCACAGGATTCTACTAAAAGATCTACCGACACCATTCGGTTTCCTATTCAAGACCGTAGAGGTGACCCCTTTAATTACTCCAACCGAAATCCTTTTAATTATTCTGATACTTCGCTTATTAAAAGAGACATTCAGTACGATCCGGTAACAAAAAAATATTATATCGTTGAAAAGATAGGCTCCACCAACTATCGTACTCCCACATACATGACTTTCGAAGAGATGATGCGATATAAATCGCAACAATCTCAAAACGAATATTTCAGAAAAAGAGCTAACACGTTAAGCATACTAAATCGAAAAGCGGTAAAGCCCAAGCTGCGGACCTACGATAAATTATTCGACCGCATATTTGGTATTGGGCCCGGTGGACTAAAAGTTGACATTCGCCCGCAGGGTAATGTGGACATACTTGCCGGCTACCAGGGGCAGAACATAAAAAATCCAACCTTACCCGAAAGTGCACGTAAAAACGGAGGCTTCGATTTTGACATGAATGCCAATGTTAATGTAATAGCCAACATTGGAGACAAGCTTAAACTACCCATCAATTATAACACCCTTGCCAACTTCGATTTCGAAAACCAGTTGAAGCTTGATTACAAGGGTATGGATGATGAGATCATTAAATCCATAGAGGCGGGCAACATTTCATTTACTTCAAAAGGAACATTAATACCAAGTGCGCAAAGCCTGTTTGGTTTGAAAACCTCGCTGCAGTTTGGTAAATTATTTGTCACCGGTGTAATGGCTAACCAAAAGTCGCAAAGGCAATCTTTGGCACTGGCCGGTGGTGCAGCAACACAGCGTTTTGAAAAAAGACTGGACGATTATGAAGAAAACAGGCACTTCTTATTAGGACAATATTTTCACGATCATTACAACGAAGCTATGCGCAACCTGCCGGTGGTAAACAGCCAGGTGCAGATATTACGTATGGAAGTTTGGGTTACAAACCGTACTGGAGCAACCACCGAAACCAGGGATGTGGTTGGTTTCATGGATCTGGGTGAAGGAAATCCATACAACCGGAATATACAGGGTTCAGGTGCAGTAACATTGCCCGGTAATGGAGCCAACAACTTGTATTCTTTCTTAATAAACGACCCCAATAATCGTAACCCTACCCAAATCAACAGCCGTTTGTTAGCAAGAGGATTACGCCCTGTAGAAGATTTTGAAAAAACTTTTGCCCGTAAGCTTACCACCAACGAATATTATTTTAACCCCCAGGTAGGGTTTGTTTCATTGGTGCAACAACTACAGCCCGATGAGGTAATGGGTCTCGCTTACCAGTATAGTTTTAATGGTAAAATTTACCAGGTAGGAGAGTTTTCGCAGGATGTTACATTGGACTCTTCCCGCCAGGGAACACAAAAGGTATTGTTCTTAAAATTATTGAAAGCCACTTCTCAAAGACCGGCTTTACCCATTTGGGATTGGATGATGAAGAACGTATACTCATTGGACTTGCCGGGTTTAAGCAGGCAAGACTTTAAGTTGAATATTTTATACGAAGACCCCAGTGCAGGTTTAAAAAGATTTTTACCCCAAACCGATCAGTCGGTTGAAGGAAAACCTTTGTTACGCATATTAAACCTGGACCGGCTAAACAATCAAAATGATCCTTTGCCAGATGGCGTCTTCGACTATGTAGAAGGTTTTACAGTGTTATCGCAACAAGGCAAAATTGTATTTCCATTGCTGGAGCCTTTTGGAAGAGACCTCGATTCTCTTGCCTTTAAATTTCAGTCCCCTGGCGAAAAGTATGTTTACAAGCAGTTGTACGATTCAATTAAAGCCATTGCTCAAACCTATGCCAACTTCAACCGGTTTGTAATGTCGGGTACGGCGCGGGGGTCTTCTTCATCAGAGATATATCTCGGCGCATTTAATGTACCACCGGGATCAGTTACGGTAACTGCAGGTGGACAAATTTTAAGAGAGGGCACCGACTTTTCAATCGACTATAATTTGGGCACAGTTAAGATCCTAAACCTGGCCATCCTAAATACCGGTATACCCGTTAACGTTCAGTTCGAAAACAATGCAGGCTTTGGTATACAGCAACGCAATTTTATGGGCTTACGCATGGATTACCTGGCAAGCAAAAAATTGTCGTTAGGTGCATCAATGGTTCGCCTTGGTGAGCGGCCTTTCTTCACCAAAATGAATTATGGTGATGACCCAATCCGTAACACTATGTACGGCATGGATTTCAACTATAGGTCTGAGTTGCCAAAGCTAACCCGCATATTGGATAAGCTTCCTTTCTATAACACCAATGTAATGTCTAACATCAATGCATATGGTGAGGCAGCTATTTTAAAACCCGGTCACCCGCCACAAATTGGAAAGGGTAACGAAGGTTTAATTTATGTGGATGATTTTGAAGGAACCCGTAACAGCATAGACTTACGTTTCCCTTTTATATCGTGGGCAATGGCATCAACGCCGCAGGGCAATGGCTTGTTTCCCGAGGCTACATTGAACGACAATCTTCAATACAATAAAAACAGGGCAAAGCTTGCGTGGTATAATATCGAACCCATTTTGCAGGATAAATCGAGCCCCAATAGTCCTTTCAGAAGGAATACAAGGGAGTTGAGTGATCCCAGGGTAAGGCCGGTAGGCAACCAGGAATTGTTTCCTCAACGTACGCCGGAGCTTGGCCAAAACCAATTGGTAACATTCGACCTTGCGTATTACCCCGAAGATATTGGTCAGTATAATTTTGAAACAGACCCATCACAGGTATCAGCCAATGGAAAATTTAAAAACCCCCGCCAGCGTTGGGGTGGCATAATGCGTTCCATTGACCAGACAGATTTTGAAACCAGCAATGTGGAGTTCATTGAATTTTGGGTGCAGGATCCCTTCATAAAAAAACAAAACAGCACGGGAGGTAAACTCTTTTTAAACCTGGGTACTTTAAGTGAGGATCTATTAAAGGATGGCAGGCGTTTTTACGAAAATGGATTGCCGACACCAACACAACCCAATGCAGTTGATAGTACCACCGTTTGGGGTAGAACTCCGGTTAATCCTATACAAGTTACACAGGCATTTAGTAATAATGAAAACGACCGCACTTTCCAGGATGTGGGCTTCGATGGATTGAACGATGCTGATGAGAAAGTAAAAAGAGCTGCTTATATCAATAGTTTACAAACCAATTTTGGTGCAGGTTCCCCAATAGCTCAAAGGGCAAATAACGACCCCAGTAACGACAACTATAAATGGTACCGCGATCCATCGTACGACGCTACTAATACCGGGATATTGGGACGGTATAAATCCTTTAATAATCCACAGGGAAACTCGCCTGTAGCAACAACCAATTCACAGTTTAGTCCGGCTGCCACATTATATCCTGACAACGAAGATCTGAACAGGGATAATACATTAAACGAAACAGAGGAGTACTACCAGTATGCCATCGATCTAAAACCCGGAATGGATATTGGCAACACTAAATACATAACCGATAAGCAACGCATTACTGTTAGATATGCCAACGACAGTACCGGCGTTGAAAACTGGTATTTGTTCCGTGTGCCTATCAGGGATTATCAGCAGAAAGTTGGTAATATTCCAGACTTTAAATCCATTCGCTTTATGCGGATGTTCATGACCGATTTTGAAGATTCGGTAGTATTGCGTTTTGCACGTTTAGACCTGGTACGTAACCAATGGAGAACCTTCCAGTTTAAAGTAGATACCACGGGTTCTTACAGCCCGGTCCCCAATAATAGCGGCACAACGTTTAATGTACTTGCAGTTAACATTGAGGAGAACAGCAAACGCCGCCCAGTAAACTACCTGATACCTCCCGGCATTGAAAGGGTACAGCAATTAAGTAACAATAATATCAACATCCTGCAAAATGAGCAGGCTATGAGTTTCCAGATACGTAACCTTCCTTTCCGTGATACCAGGGCTGCTTTCAAAACCATGAACCTCGACATGAGGCAATATGGCCAGTTAAGCATGTTCGTTCATGCAGAGAATGTTGTTAATCCGCCTGTGATAGTAAATGATAATGATTTAACAGCGGTAGTTCGTATTGGTAACGACTTCTTAAACAATTACTACGAGGTTAAAATACCGCTGAAGATAACACCTCCTGCTCCACCCAATGGGTATGCAAATACGGATGCCGACCAGCGAAAAGTATGGCCCGATTCAAACAACCTCGACTTTAATATACAGGACCTGGTGCAATTGAAATTGAGACGCAACCGTGATTTCCCCAGCCAGATCAGCAATTACTTTAGCGAAAAAATAGGCAACAAAACATATGCGGTTAAGGGCAATCCTAACCTTGGAGAAGTGAGGGCTTTTTTAATTGGTGTCGAAAACTCAACACCTGTAAATGGTAAGGCTTTAAGTGCTGAGGTATGGGTGAATGAATTAAGACTTTCGAAGTTGGATGAAAAGGGCGGTTATGCTGCTTTGGGAAGAGTAGATGTTGGGCTGGCTGATTTGGGTACCCTATCCGTATCTGCCAATACGTATACTGCAGGCTTCGGAACATTGGAGCAACGGGTAAACGAACGTGCAAGAGAAAACTTTATGCAGTTTGATGCTGCTACCAACCTTGAATTAGGTAAAATGCTCCCGAAAAAATTAAACCTTTCCATACCGTTGTATGCAAGCCTAAATCAAACCATTCGTACACCCGAATACGATCCCTACGATCTGGACATTAGGTTAAAAGAGAAGCTTAACAATGCAAGCAGTAGCAAGGTAAAAGACTCCATACGAACGGATGCTCTGGATAAAACCACTATCAAAACATTGAACTTTACGAATGTTCGTATTCAACCCAGTTCAAAAACACACCTGTGGAGTTTAAGTAATTTGGATGTAAGCTATTCGTACATTAAGTTCGAACAGACCAATCCGTTAATATTAAAAAATGATGTTTCAAAAACACGGGCCGGTCTTGGTTACACCTATAATACGCAGCCAAAATATAAAGAACCGTTTAAAAAGATCATCAAATCTAAATCGCCATGGTATGCTTTGGTAAGAGATTTTAATTTCAATCCGCAACCTTCGTTGTTAAGTTTCAGGGCCGATATAAACCGCCAGTTTGGTGAGTATATCCCAAGGATTGTAAACAGCTTCGACAATAAAGTAGAAAGGGTAGATACTACCTACGATAAGTACTTTACGTTTGATCGTTTCTATAATTTACGTTGGGATATCACCCGTTCTCTCAACATAGATTTCTCTGCAATTAATAATGCACGGATAGATGAACCACAGGGCAGAATAGATACCAAAGAAAAGAAGGACAGTGTTCGTAAAAACTTATTAGACGGAGGAAGAAACACTTTGTACACGCAGAGAGCTATTGCCAGCTACAACTTCCCTTTGTCAAAAATTCCATTCCTTGATTGGATTAATGCCCGGTATAGTTACAGTACCAACTATAGCTGGATAGGTGCCAGCCGATTGGCAATAAATTTGGGTAACACTATTGAAAACGGCCAGGACAACAGCCTGAATGGGGAGTTTGATTTTACAAGATTGTACAGTAAATCCCGTTTCTTCAGGTCGATAGAGCAGGCAGCAGATGCACAGGCTGGCGCAGAACCAAAACGACGTAAAAAAGGAGATTCAACCAACCCACAACCGCCCCAGGTTAAACTGCCTAAGCAGGAAGCTGCCAAGCCTGTATCAAACCTTCCCCCACGCGAAGAAGTGATTAAAGGACTGACCGGTAAACCGAAAAGAATTGCCTTGCGCAAATGGAGAAAGCAACGAAGGGATGAACGTAAAGCTGCCAGGTTGTTACGGCAGGCGCAACCAATTGAAATGGGTGGCATTGTAAAAACTGGTGGACGACTTATTACCATGGTAAAAAGGGCATCGGTTAACTATAGCGAAAATTATCGCAGCAGGTTGCCGGGTTATACGGATAGCACTCAAATACTTGGACAAAACTGGAGCAGCATGGCTCCTGGTCTTGACTATGTTTTTGGAAAGCAGCCAGACACCGGTTGGTTAAACAGGAAAGCTGCAAAAGGTTTGATCACCCGTGATACTACCTTCAACTTTATGTTCAGGCAAAGTATGGACAAAAGACTCAGCCTGACTGCCCAGTTAGAACCCATAAAAGAGTTTACCATCGACCTAAACCTTGATAAAACTTTTACCAAGGATTATACGGAATTGTTTAAAAGAATTAGCGACACTTCCGGTTTTGAACACCTTAGCCCATTGGCTACGGGTGGCTTCCAGGTGTCTTACATCGCCTTTAAAACCTTGTTTCAAAAAAATGATCCTAACCAGGTTTCAGCAACATTCAAACAATTTGAAGCCAACAGGATCATCCTTTCTGAAAGATTGGCCTTGAGCAATCCTTATCAAAACGGAAGCAAAACACCAGATGGCTATTTCTCAGGTTATGGCAGGTATGCACAGGATGTGTTGATACCATCTTTTATTGCAGCTTATACAGGAGTTGATCCACAGAATGTTGGCCTCATCAAACAGTCTAACCCAAATATTAAGTCAAATCCGTTTAGCAGTATCAAGCCAAAACCAAACTGGCGTGTAACTTATACTGGTCTTACACGGATTGATGCATTGGCACAAAAATTCAGCTCTATAACCTTTACACATGCCTACACAGGCAGCCTGGGTATGAACAGCTTTAACAGCGCCCTCTTGTACCAGGATCCTTTTAGGTATTCTGCGCCGGGCTTCATCGATACGGTGTCGGGTAATTTTATTCCATACTTCCTGGTACCTAACATAACCATACAGGAGTCATTCTCTCCTTTGTTTGGAATTGATATTACAACAACCGGCCAGTTAAACGCCAAATTTGAATACCGAAAAAGTCGCCAGTTAAGCCTGAGTTTGATCGATTACCAGTTAAGCGAAGTAAACAGCACCGAATGGACCATTGGTGGTAGCTGGAGAAAAAAGGGCTTCAACCTGCCATTTAAATTACCAGGTACGAAGGGTAAGAAACTGGAGAATGATGTGAGCTTCAGGCTGGACTTAAGTATGCGTGACGATGCCACCAGCAACAGCCGTATTGACCAGAATAATGCATTTAGTACGGGTGGACAAAAAGTGTATACCATTCAACCTTCCATAGATTATGTTTT